>CALDYY010000117.1 GCA_937944245.1 uncultured Saprospiraceae bacterium
TCTGCGCTGATGGTACTGCGAAAGCGGGAGAGTAAGTCGCTGCCGACCTTCTTTTAAATAGCCCCCTCAAAAGGGGCTATTTTTTTGATACCTCATCACAACTACACAACTTCAAAGCCTCTTTACCTTAATGAAATCTTAATCGTAATCACAACATTCACTCTTCCTCTATCAAAGTTTTATTTGGTCAATTTAAGCCTCTCCTTTTGGATTCATAAAGAAAGTAGGAATATTAGGCGCTGATTGATCCTCGACTATACCGTATTGATTTTCGTATTTCAAAATATTGTCCCCTAGTGCTTTTAATAGCATTTTAGCGTGCTGTGGGGTTAAAATAATACGAGATTTTACTTTTGCTTTGGGTACATTTGGCACTAGTCGAATAAAATCAATCACAAATTCTGCATTGGAGTGAGAAATAATCGCTAAATTAGAGTAAATACCTTCGGCTATTTCTTCTGGAAGTTCTACGTTTATTTGGTTTTGGTTCTTATTTTGTTGCTCCGCCATAATTTATTATTCTTGTGAATTAAAAATGTTATTTTAAATAAGATGTTGCAATATCTGTAATTGCTTGATTAAATCTACCATTTGATTAGCTAAAATTGTTTAGTAATTTATTTGAGTTGGATAAATGTAAAATAGGTTCTACTTTCGGCTTCTGAAAGACAAATATTTTTCACTAAAGTTTACTAATTATGCGTCAGTTCATCGTTGCTGGAAACTGGAAAATGAATACCAACTATGCCGAAGGATTAAAATTGGCAGAGGATATTGCAAGTGGGAGCATGATTGATAATGTATTGGTTGTTTTAGGATTACCTGCTACTCATCTAATGGGAATTAGTCAATTAATAGGAAAATCTGCAAGTATCAAGATAGCGGCTCAGAATTGCCACTATGAAAAAAATGGTGCCTATACAGGTGAGATTTCAGTGGATATGGTCAAGTCGGTTGGGGCAGAATATGTTATTTTAGGACACTCTGAGCGCAGAGAGTATTTTAAAGAAAATGATGAATTAATTGCAAAAAAAGTAAAATCAGTTATTGAAGGTGGTTTGAATGCCATTTATTGTTGTGGTGAGAAGTTGCCTGTGCGTGAAGCAGGCAATCATATTAAGCTAGTTGCAAAACAAATTAAACAGGGGTTGTTCCATTTGGATGCATCAGATTTTAAAAAAGTGGTAATTGCCTATGAACCAGTCTGGGCAATTGGTACAGGTGTAACAGCTAGTCCAGTACAGGCACAGGAAATGCACTATGAAATTAGGCAGATGATAGCAAAAAAATATGGCACTGAAGTAGCTCAGCAAACCAGTATTTTGTATGGCGGTAGCGTAAAACCGGATAATGCAAAGGAATTATTTATGCAGTCAGACGTGGATGGTGGATTAGTAGGTGGAGCTTCATTGGAGGCGAATGGTTTTTTGAAAATTGTTCATAGCTTTAGCTAAGAAATAACGTTTTGATAAGGAAACTTTAATTACTTTTTGCGTCTTATAAGGGTAACTAAATTAACAAGATATAATGAAAAAAGGAATTTTAATTCTTTGCATTTTGCCTTTACTTGTGGCTTGCGATCCAGCAACAGTGAGAAGAGTAATGGATTCTGCCTCTCAATTAGCAGATCAGCCACTTACGCAGGAACAAGTTGGTCAGGGTTTAAAAGAAGCATTAACAATTGGCATTACAGAAGGGGCTAATCTACTTTCTCAACAAGACGGCTACTACAAGAGCTTGTACAAAATTTTATTGCCAGAGGAAGCAAGAAAAGTAACCTCAAGGCTTCAATCTATTCCCGGATTTTCAGCAGTAGAGGAAGAAATTTTAGAAAAAATTAATAGAGGGGCAGAAGATGCTGCTAAAAAAGCTGCTCCTATATTTGTGGACGCTATCAAGCAGATGACTTTTGTGGATGCAACTAATATTTTGATGGGCGATAAAAATGCTGCGACCACTTATCTGAACAGGGTTACCTACGATAAATTGTATCAGGCTTTTAGTCCCATTATTATTGAGTCGTTGGATAAATTTAATGCTCGTCAATACTGGGGAGATGTTGTCAGACGCTACAACCGACTGCCTTTAGTAGAACAAGTTAATCCTGATTTGGACGATTATGTTGTGAAGCAAGCATTGGTAGGGTTGTTTGGTATGGTAGAGAAAAAGGAGTTAGACATTAGAACTAATTTATCTGCCAGAACAACAGACTTATTAAAGAAGGTTTTTGCTAGACAAGATCAAAAATAGTTGATTACTAGGAGTTTAGGATTTGTGTTAACAAGTCTTAAACTCCTGAATCTTGCGCTCTTTCTTGCATCCAATTTTGAAGTTCTCTGAAAGTGCTTGTCATTTCTTCTACTTCATTTTCAGCTAATCCTTCATTTTGACATTTCTTTTGAAAAATGCTAATAACTTCCAAGTCTTTAAGGCTAATTGTGTTTTCATCTAATTCGATTCCAAAAGGTTGATGGGTTGTTCGGATGTTTAGTAATTCTAAATTAAGCTTTTGCGTTTCCACAAAATGACGTAGTTCAAATTCGGCATTTGGAATGTAATTATCGTCAGTAAGTAGTACATCCACCCAAACGGGTAGTTCGTTGATATATTTTTCGTGCAGTCTTAACAGTCTTGGAAAAACAGCTTCATAATTTTTCTTTATTGTTTTTAAGCGCCTGTATAGTGGAATTGCTACATCTTGTATGTTTAATTGATTTGATGAAATCTCAATAATTTTGACTACTTTTTCGTCTTTAGTTTCGCTGAAACTGAGTGGTATTATTGACCCGCTATAATGTATTTTCCCGAAACCGTAAGCCCTATGAATATGCCCAAGCGCTACATAGTCAAATACTTCAGGGAAATGAGTTACTTCTATATTCTCTTTGTCGCCAATGTAAATATTATCTTGACCTTCTTGATGTCCTACTTCCTTCAAGTACAAATGACCAGTAGCTATGATAGGGATGTTAAATTGACGATAGGGGGATACTTTTTCACCAATATTCTGATAGTGCTTGCGAAGTGCTTGCCGAATGGCAATTATTCTATCTATTGCTGTTTCTCCAGAAACACTGTTTTTTAAGTCTTTATCTCTCAGAAAAGGTACAGCAGCTACTACTGCTACTAAGTTTCCATTTTTATCTTTTAGCTCAATAATTTGGTCTTCCATTCGCTCGGTTGCCATGCCTATGACATGAATATTCAGTATAGAAAGTAATTGTTTAGGCGCGTTGAGCAAACTAGGTGAATCATGATTTCCGCCAATGATGACGACGTGCCGACAGCTAGTCTTCAGTAAATCAGTTAAAAAAGTGTAGTATAGTTGCTGTGCCGAACTAGGCGGATTGGCAATGTCAAAAATATCACCAGCAATAATTAAACATTCAATCTGCTGTTCCTCAATGGTTCGTGTAAGCCAACTCAATGCTTTTTGGTGTTCTATTAATCGTTCGTTCGTTTGTAGGCGCTGTCCAAGATGCCAGTCGGAAGTGTGCAAAAATTTCATGTTTTTATATCTATTCTTTGCTATAATGTGTTAGCATTGCATTATGAAAATTCAAATCAATGAATGCGAAAATAAAAGTAATTATCTTTTTTTTACTTGCACTAAGTATATGGTCTGCTTGTAATTCCAATATTTACCAACAAGGCGAATGGCTTTACAATACAAATTGTGCAAATTGCCATATGGAAGATGGCACTGGGTTGGGGACAAATATCCCACCTTTAGCTGGCGCAGATTATTTAGCATTATACAAAAATCAACTGGCTTGCATTATTCGATATGGCATCAAAGATACGATAATCGTGAATGGGAAAACGTACAGCCAAGCTATGGCAGGTCATGCGAAGCTCACAGAAACAGAAATAACGAATATTATTAACTATATTCATCAGGCTTGGGGGAATGAACTTCCGCCTATTTCACTTGTAGAGGTTACGGAACAACTGAAAAATTGTAAGTAGTTTTTTAAATAATGTGCTTCCGAACGTAAGAAACACGTTAAATTGTTAATTGCTTGACTTAAATGTACTTTTAACAGTTGAATACATTTAACTATTTTTCATTATGTCCTTTATTGTACATAGCTTCTATATTTGATAACCTTTAGACACTACATCAAATCAACCTTACATCTTATGTCTGTAACAATTTTAGACGGTAAACAACTAGCGAAAACCATCAAATCGGAAATAACAAAGGAAGTAGCTCAAATGAAAACGATTGGAAAAAGAGCGCCTCACTTGGCTGCTGTATTAATTGGCGATGACCCTGCTAGTCAGGTGTATGTGCGCAATAAAGTGCGTTCATGCGAGCAGGTTGGGTTTAAATCTACTTTAATCAGGCACGATGCCAGCATCAGCGAAGCACATTTACTCAATATCGTAAAAGATTTGAACAATAACCCTGATATTGACGGCTTTATCGTACAATTGCCATTGCCTAAACACATTGACGAGCAGAAAATTACCTTAGCTATTGATTATAAAAAAGATGTGGATGGCTTTCATCCTATGAACTTTGGGCGAATGGCGCAGGGGTTGCCTAGCTATCTGCCTGCCACACCCTATGGCATTCTGCAAATGTTAGAGCGCTACAATATTCCTACGGCTGGCAAGCATTGTGTAGTAGTTGGTAGAAGTAATATTGTCGGTACGCCCATTAGTATTTTACTTTCGAGAAAAGCAAAAGTGGGTAATTGCACAGTAACACTTGCTCATAGTCAAACCCAAAATTTAGCAGAGGAGGTAAAGCGAGCAGATATTATTATTGCTGCGATTGGAATAGCTGATTTTATTAAGGCGGATATGGTAAAAGAAGGAGCTGTCGTTATTGATGTAGGCATCAATAGGGTAGAAGAACCAAGCGTCAAAGAAGGATATATTTTAAAAGGCGATGTTGATTTTGAGCGAGTTGCCACTAAGTGTAGCTTTATTACACCAGTGCCAGGTGGAGTAGGTCCGATGACAGTTATTTCGTTATTGATGAACACATTAAAAGCAGCAAATAAAGAAATTTATAAAGACTAAAAGGATAATAAATTTGTTTTTTAGTCAAAATAGTAAACATCAATGGATTACATTCAATATAAAGTAAACTGCGCTCAACAAATAACAGATATTCTAATTGCACTATTTGGGGAGTATCCTTTTGATACTTTTGAGGAAGATGAATCTGGAATGTCCGCTTATATCCCTGCTCAACAGGAGGACGAAGCGACCAAAATTGCCATCCAAGCATTGCAACAACAATTTGATTTTCAGTATGAAAGAATATTTGTACCAGCGCAAAATTGGAATGAAGTTTGGGAATCAAATTTTGAACCCATAGTAGTAGATGACTTTTGTGGATTGCGTGCTGAATTTCATCCGCCCATTACTCATGTGAAGCATGAATTGCTCATTCAACCTAAAATGGCTTTTGGGACGGGGCATCATGCCACAACTTATCAGATGATACAGCAAATGCAATTCATTGATTTTGTGGATAAGCGAGTGTTGGATTACGGTTGTGGAACAGGTGTTTTAGCTATGTTAGCCTTCAAACAAGGTGCAACCTTTATAGACGCTATTGACATTGATGAATGGGCTTACGAAAATACATTAGAAAATATAAACATAAATGATAGTGCTGCCGTAAGTGTCTTTCAAGGGGATTTGTCATTAGTGAAAGAAAATATTTACGATGTCGTATTGGCAAATATTACGTTCAACGTAATTTCGTCCAGCCTTGAGACGTTATCTCTTATGATACCTAGCGGTGGGTGGTTATTAACTTCAGGTTTCTATGTGGGACACGGAAAAATGCTGATGTTACAAGCTACTGACTATGGTTTTCAAGCAGTTAGAGAATCGCAACGCAACGATTGGGCGTGCGTTGTGTTTCAAAAACAATAATCAACACCATTTTTGCTTACACAAAATTATACTTATGAATAGGTTATTCGCATTTCTTGTAGCAAGTATGTTTGCTATGCAAATATCATTTGCGCAGTTTCAAGAGCAATTTTCTACTAATCCTAATGAGTTTTTAGGGCAGTTTGAAATATTTATGACAAGTAGTAAGCGAGAAGTGCTGATTGAATCGTACAAGAAGTTTGAAAAAACTTTTAATAGCGGCGCGTTTACGCCTCCAGAAGTAGATACGATTATTGCGATGAGCAATAAAATGTTGGGATTAAGAATGACGGCAAGTCCTTTCTTTGAAAATTACTTAGCTGGTCTTCAATTAGTTAAGAAAAGTAGTGAATTTCCAGAGCAACAATTTTTGGATTGGCATAAAATATTGTCTTCTATTTTAGCGGATATTGAAAATAAAAACACAAAAACTTTTGGTAGTTTTTTAGATTTTTCCAAGTATTTCTTTGAAAATCAAACACTTCGATATTCTAAAATAGGCACCTCTTGGTTAGCAAGAAATGCTAAATATGTGATGAAGTACGAGCAGAAACAACCTATTATTGAATTTCAGATGGTGGATTTATTAGCTTCCCGAAAGCAAGATAGCCTCAGAATAGTACAGACACAAGGGCAGTATTTTCCTGCTACGGAAAAATGGATTGGCAAAAATGGAAGAGTTAATTGGAGCGATCGTTTCCCCAATGAAATAGAAGTATATGCGGAGTTCAGGGATACTTTTAGTATTGATTTAAACACTGGACTTTACAAGGTACAAAACGCGCTACTTTATTATCCTAGCTATTTCGGTAGTAAATTAATTGCTGGAAGTTTTGAAGATAAAGTAACTGGGCGAGGTGAAGATGCGCCTTATCCAAGTTTTGAATCAAAAGAAAGTGTACTAAAAATTGATAAAATAGCCAAAGGCGTTTACTATACAGGTGGCTTTAAGTTGAATGGATTAACTATTTATGGTTATGGCACAAAACAGCAACGAGCTAGTTTAGAAATTTACGATGAAAAAGAAACCCGTTTGCTTTACAGAGGTGCTTCTGAATTAGTAATCATAAAAAAAGGAGAAACACTAATCGGAGAGCGAGTAGAATCAGCACTTTATTATGAAAAAGATTCTATTTATCATCCTTCGGTTAATATTAGATTTAATATACCTAAGCGTGAATTACAGCTCAACAGAGGTCAGCGAGGTAGTGACAGAAATCCTTTTTTCAGTTCGGCGCATCGAATAACGATTGAAACAGAGAATTTAGTGGCTTATTTAGCAAAGGATTCCATCGCCATCGGCAAGCGCGGAATTGCTATGTCAGCTCGACCGGAGGTGAGTTTTGAATCATTGAAATACTACAATGAATCTACTTTTTTAAAGGCACAAAACATCGCCGAAGTCAATCCTCTAGTTATCATGGCAATTACTGCCGAAAAAGAGGGAACTAGAAAACTCGACGCTAATTTGATTGCTAAGCGTATCAATGCCAAATATACACCCGAAAGTATGCAAAGCATGATGTACGAACTAATGGCACAAGGATTTGTCAATTACGATGCTGATGCACAAATTATTTATGTGAAAGATAAATTAATTCATTACGCTAAAGCCAATCAGAAACGGGTGGACTATGATGGGTTGAAAATTCTTTCTGTTTCTGATTCTACTAATGCAACCTTGAATCTAAAAACCAATGAAATTAGTGTTTCAGGGGTGGATGCTATTGAATTTAGCCGCTTGCAAAAAGTCGCTATTGTACCAGATAAAAAGAAAATTACGATTAAGCAAAATAGAGATATGTCCTTTGATGGCAAACTTTTTGCTGGATATAGCGTGATGTATGGCAAAGGATTTCAGTTCAATTACGATAAATACAACATCAATCTTGATTCTGTTGAATATTTTGATTTGTATTTGCCTTCAGGAAAGCTAGACGAGCGCAATCAACCGGAAGCCATTTCGATAGGCTCGCGGATAGAAGGCTTAAATGGTGTGTTGCTTATTGATGCACCTTCCAATAAATCAGGTAAAGAAGATATTGAGATTTTTCCATCTTTCCAGAGCAAAGAAAATTCTTTTGTTTACTATGAAAAACCTGAAATTCAAGAGGGGGTATATAAAAGAGATTCTTTTTACTTCTTATTGGATAAATTTAGCTTTAATCACTTGGATAAACTCACGGCAAGAGATGTTCGTTTCAAAGGGAAGTTGATTTCAGCAGATATTTTTACACCTTTTGAAGAAGAATTAGTTGTTAGAAATACAGACCAATCTTTAGGTTTTGAGCATAATACTAAGGGCAATGGTTATGCACTCTACAAAGAAAAAGGAAATTATAAAGGGTTAATTGATTTGAGTAACAAAGGACTTTTGGGTAAAGGGGATTTAACCTATTTGGGCGCCAAATTTTATTCAGAAGATATTGCTTTTCTGCCCTATCAACTCAAGGCAAGTGCCAAGACTTTTAATCACACTGAAAACAATGATGTTGCAGTCAATGTACCACAAGTGGAAGGTATTGATGTTAAAATTGATTGGCGACCTTACAAAGATAGTATGTACGTTAAGTCGGACAAAGCTCCCTTTGATTTGTTTACGCCAAAGCAGCACACGCTTTTAGGAACTGTTATTGTTTCGCCAGGGGGCATTAAAGGTATTGGAACATTAGACTGGGCAAAGGCAGAAATGAAATCACCCTTGTTTAACTTTGGGGCTTTCACTACACAAGCAGATACCACTACGATTAACATAAAATCAGCAGATAAAATTGCATTGGGTAATGCTAACGTAGCTGCAAATGTGGACTTCGGCAAAGAAAAAGGCTACTTCAAAGCCAATAATCCACTGACTTTGACGACCTTACCATATAATCAATACGCTACGTCTATGAATGAATTTGAATGGGATATGAAAGAGCAAAAAGTACAATTCAAATCAGAGGTAGGCAAATTTGGTCGTTTTCTCTCTGTTCATCCTGAACAAGATTCATTAGAATTTAAAGGTCAAGATGCACTTTATAATATTGCCAACAACGAGTTATATATAAAGGGAGTTCCTTATATTTTTGCTTCCGATGCGTTTATTTATCCAGATAGCGGTTTGGTAAAAGTGCTGCCTAATGCAAAAATAACGACTTTAGAAAACGCTAGAATAGTGGCAGATACTTTGAATAAAAACCACGTTATTAATCGAGCAACAGTAAACATTAAGGGAAAACGAGTTTATGAGGCAACTGGCTACTACGAATACAACATTGGTGGTAGAGAACAGGAAATCACTTTTCAAGATATTCAAGGAAGACCAGTAGGCAAGGGGAGTGCAAGGGAAAAACAAAGTATTACACGCGCTACGGGTACAGTAAGCGCTAAGGATTCCTTTTATATTGACAGTAAAACCAGATTTCAAGGAACAATTAGTTTGAGTGCAGAATCAAAAAATTTGCAATTTGATGGTTTCGCTAAATTGGAAGCGGAGCGACTTTTTAGTCAACACTGGTTTAGAGTGCGCTTTGAGGGAGATAAACGAGACTTGAGAATCAGGTATAAAGAACCCAAAGACGAGGACGGAACACCATTGGAAACAGGCTTCTTCTTGAGTAGAGAAACCGCTCGAGCCTATCCAAGCATTATGGCGCCTCTACCTTTCAGGAAAGACCGCCCAGTATTGGAAGTGAGAGGCGTATTGGACTACGAGGAAAAAAGAGACATCTTTATTTTTGCTGATTCTATAAAAATGTATAATCCTACTGCTTTGAAAGGCAATTATTTAGCCTTTAATAATGCCACAGGTAAAGTATCAGGGGAAGGTAAATTTGGTATTGGTTCGGGATTGAAATATGTGAGTGCTAAAACAGCAGGTACGATTCAAACGGAAATACCTACCGATTCACTTGGAGAGTACGTGGTTACAGCAGAAGTAATGGCGGCGATAGATTTAATTGTACCTCAGAAATTGTTGGATATTATGGTCAAAGATTTTGCCGCTTCTAGCTACGAAGCTAAGCCCATTAACTTCATCCAAGAGCCTATTTTTTATAAAAAAGCGGTCGCCGAACTTTTTGAAATGAGCAAAGAACTGCAAACCACGATTGATGGTATCAATTTAGGTTCATTCAATTTACCTGGTAAGCAAAACAATCATACTTTTGTCTTTGCCAAATTACCGCTCAAATGGAATCCTGATTATCAATCATTTGTAACGCAAGGCAGTAGAATAGGGCTATCCACGATACAAGGACAACTGTTTAATCACGTTTACACAGGTTATGTTGAGTTTAGAATGCCAAGTAATGGCGACGATCGTTTGTACATTTACCTAGAATCAGCAAGTGGAAATGGTTATTATTATGGTTACAATCAAGGTATTTTGAGCGTTACTTCCACTAATACTCAGTTTATGGATGCTGCGGATGAACTAAAAGCAAAGGATGTCGTATTAAAGATGAAAGATGGGGAAACTTACGAAATACAAATCGTTAATCCTAGTCAAGCCACTTTGTTTGTCAATCGCGCTAAGGCAGCGCAATAGTATCGCTTTTGGGCGAGCTCGAATCTGTACATTATGAGGCAATTACTACTGCTGACTATCACTTTTTGGATGTGCAAAACTTTAGTATTTGCTCAATCCCCTTTGGAACTTTGCAATGTATTTCCAGATGTGGATACACTTTTTTTGCAGACAAATTGTAATCAACCAGCAGTGCTATGTACCGACCTGCCTTTAGATTTAACTTCAGGTGAAAGCAATAGTTTTCAGTTTCGTAGTCATCAAGGTAGAATAATATCATCTAGCGAACCTTGTAATTTTGATACACTTCGGTACTACTCTGCCGAAGGAAGTATTTTGTTGAGTAGTGTTTTTGCCCCGTTTTTTATAGATAATTGGCAGGTGAATAACCGTTTTTTTTCAGGTGAATTTAGATTAATCAACGATTTAATTGATTCCTTGAATAGATGGGATCAGATAGGTGGTTGGGAATATGATAGCGAAAAGCGATTGATTGTAGGAGGTAGCTCCAATAATACCTACGGCACACTCACTATTGATATTCTTTTAGCAAGTACCACGTTAACTTTTCCTTATCTAATAGAGCCTTTTGCTCAAAATACAGGTATTCCATTATCGCTTGGATGGCATAAAATTACTGCTATCAGCAGGAATGCACGATGTCGGGATACCATAACCGTTCAAGTGCTTTGCACTACAACAGACACTTTATCGCTAAGGCTTGATATTGGTCAACCGAGAACGCTATGCTTTGAAGAGCTAGAATTGGCAGGAAATATTACTCGTATTGTCAAAGCCAGTGGCAAGCAAACTGATGCTTACACTTTTGAACGTTCCAACTCAAACTGTTTGATTTTCAATGGTATATCTTCTTTTAAAGATACAATAAAAATTGTATTCTGTGATAATTTTGGTATTTGTGATACCACAGTGTTGTTTTTGCAAGTACAAGCTAAAGAAAATTCTTTTCAGGCAAAGGCAATTAGAAAAGGGGAAATCGGTCGCTTTTGCGTGAATGCTCGCACACTAGGCTTACCAGGTGATATTCAAATTTTTGAGCAAATACCTACTCTACCAAATAATCAGACAAGTAAAGTACGATTCCGAGTAAATAGCAATCAGACAGGGGACTTTTGTTTAGAATATGAAGGACTGCAAAAGGGAATAGATTCCATACGCATACGCATATGCGACCAATTTGGCAACTGTGATACTTTGCGTTACCAACTGACAGTAGTAGAACCAAATTACATCAACGATACGCTGCTCATTAACTTTGATATTCGTACACATTGCTTTAATACCAGTAGTTTCACTGGGCGTTCCTTGAAAATGGAATTAGATTGTAGAAACAACATAGCGCAAAAGATTATTGATATAGAGCTTGATACGCAACGTTTTTGCCTGATTTATAAAGGGACTAAAGCGGGAAAAGATAGTCTTTGTGTTTGGTTGACTGACGAGTTGGGCAATGCTACATTAACAGTATTTAGACTGTATTCTGGACCGCCCATTCCGACAGTGATTGCACGCACCTTGTACATCAACGAAAACATTGAGATCTGCATTAGTAATCGCCAGTTGCCAGGCGTTATTACGAATACTTATAATATTTGCCCAGAAGATTCAGGAGAATACGCAGAAATGTTTCTGGATGCCAACACTAGATGCGTAGATATTACTGGACTAGATTTAGGTAAGGAAAGACTATGTGCTGTCGCTTGCGATAATCTAGGGTTTTGCGATACAACCTATATCGAAGTTAACGTAATTGCTTATCCATTTCTGCCAGTGGCGCAAAACGATACAGCCTCTACTACCCAAAATCAATCCATTACAATTGATGTGCAAGCCAACGACAATTTAATTGGAGGTATCATCAATGCTTATATTGCTGTTCCACCAAAGTTTGGTACGGCTATTTTTAACGCCGATGGTACAATTACTTATTTCCCTAATGAGCAATCTTGCAGAGGAAGCGACCAATTTTCTTACTTTATTTGCAATGCTAATGGTTGCAATAATGCAGAGGTTGTAGTCGCTATTGTTTGTAGCGACATAGAAATTTTTACAGGATTTTCTCCAAATGGAGATGGCGTGAACGATTATTTTTTTATTGCCAATATTGAAGCAACCCCTAATAATTACTTACAAATCTTCAATCAATGGGGAAACTTGGTTTATCAAACAAGGAATTACAAAAACACTTGGGATGGTAAGTGGAACAACAAGTTGTTGCCCGATGGAACATATTTTTTCATTCTTGAAATTGAAGTAAACGACCGTAAGAATACCTACAAAGGAAGTGTAGAATTGAGAAGGTAAATCCAAAAGCAACGACTAAAAAAATCAATCGCTGCTTTTGCTTGATAAATCTATCCTTCAAAATGAAAGGATAGCGTAAATGTTCTTGATAATATTTTTTCCAAGACTTTAGATTCCTCTAAGCGATTATCGTAAAGCAAGATATTGTTCATGCCGAACGATACTTTAAACTCTGGCGAAAAAATAAAGTAGGGAAAAAAGAATTGCGCACCAAAACCTGATTCCACAGAAAAATCAACAGGTGAAATTTTAACCAATTCATCCGCTTGACGTGTGCGCGAATCACTAGCTACGTCAAAACCGTACTTCACTCCTGCAATAACAAACAAACGCATGTCATTGTAAGGTCTCGATTTGTAGCGCACATGAAAAGGAATTTCTACGAAAACGGATTCTACTTTTCTTGTATTCATTATCCCGGAAGTGTTATTGCCGTTGTATTGAATGTTGCGTTCGGCAAAAGATAGCGTAGGCAAAAGGCGCAAATCAAAATCTTCGCCCACTTTCAAATTAGTAACAATTCCCAGATTAAAACCAGGTCCACTTATTGACTCAATGCCTGTAATATTAGAACTTTCTAAAAAACTTTTAGAACGAAAAGGACGATAATCGGAAGAATTATAAGCCAACGTAATACCAAAGTAATACTGCTTTAAATTCATATCCAAATAGTTGTAATTGCCTTTACTGCCTTGTGCTTGAATCATTTGAGCAGCAAGTATTAGGCTAGTAAGCATAAAAAAACGAATAATAAGTTTTCTCACGTTTTTTCTGTTTAACTTTCAAATTAAGTCCAACGCGCCGATTTAACAATAGGTTAAGACTTGTTGCCGATGTAAAGTGAACTTATGCCAAAAGTTAAGGATTTCTGCTGATTTTGCTGAAAACCAGCTTTTTCCATTACTTTGATAAATTCCTTGCCATCAGGAAAAGCCTGCACCGATTCGTATAAGTATCGGTATGCCTTTGGGTCTTTTGACGTAATTTTCCCAATGAAGGGCAAAATGTATTTAAAATAAAATTGAAATAGTTGCTTTAAAGGAAATAATCTCGGCTTTGAAAATTCCAACACGACCAATTTGCCGTTTGGCTTTAGCACACGCTGAATTTCGTTCATTCCAGCCAACAAATTTTCAAAATTTCTTACTCCAAATGCAACGGTCACAGCATCAAAAGTATTGTTCTCAAACGGTAAATTCTCTGCATCACCGTCTATTAGTTCAACAACCTCACTTAGGTCTTGCTGCTTTACTTTTTTGCGTCCGATATCCAGCATTTCTGCGGCAATATCTAAACCAATTACTTGCTTGGGCTGCAACGTTTTAGCCAATGCAATTGCGACATCGGCTGTGCCAGTTGCCACGTCGAGTATATGCTGTGGTTGAGAAATTTGAAGTTCTCGAATCGCCTTTTTTCGCCAATTTTTATCAATACCGAGCGATAAGAAGTGATTTAAGAAATCATAATATGGGGCGATGTTGTTAAACATCTTAGAGACTTGCTGTTTTTTACTATCTCTGTCTTCTTCGTAAGGTTTTACCTCTTTTTGCATAAGTTTTTTACTTCCTTGTGAATGAATATGCGCAAAAAAAATAACAGCAAAAATGAAATTTGCTGTTATAACAAACAGTCTTTATACACAAAAAAAACAACGTTTTGTTTATCTTTGCACAGAAATGCGTTAAAGAAACGCAAACCATAGAAAGACGTAAATCATAAAAAAGTTTGTTATTGTCTAACATCAATTTGAAGCGATAAAGAAAAAGAGTGAAAGGGCTTGTGCAGACAATTCTATTTTTGACTTCAAATTGAGCATTTGTTTTTCATTACTAAGTTAAAAACACTACATGTCAGGTAATCAAAGGGTTGTACCAATTAATATTGAGGAGGAAATGAAATCCGCTTACATTGATTATTCAATGTCAGTGATTGTTTCTAGGGCGTTGCCCGATGTGCGAGATGGCTTGAAGCCAGTGCATAGAAGGGTGCTTTACGGGATGTCAGAATTGGGCGTTACCTACAACAAAGCCCACAAAAAATCAGCGCGTATTGTCGGGGAAGTGCTGGGTAAATATCACCCTCACGGAGATTCCTCTGTTTACGAATCTATGGTGCGTATGGCGCAAGACTGGTCATTGCGCTATCCTTTGGTGGATGGGCAAGGTAACTTTGGCTCTGTGGATGGCGATTCTCCAGCAGCAATGCGTTATACAGAGGCAAGAATGCGCCAAATTACAGATGAGTTGCTCAATGATATTAATAAAAATACTGTTGATTTTTCGCTTAACTTTGACGATACCTTAGAAGAACCTACTGTTTTGCCTGCAAAAATTCCAAATTTGCTCATTAATGGAGCATCTGGAATTGCCGTAGGAATGGCAACCAATATGTTACCTCACAATTTAAGTGAAGTAATAGATGGAATTGTTGCAACAGTGGATAATCCTGAAATTACGATTCAGGAGCTTATGGAGTTTATTAAAGGTCCAGATTTTCCAACAGGAGGTACAATCTATGGCTATCAGGGCGTGCAGGATGCGCTGGAAACAGGTAGAGGGAAGATTGTCGTGCGTGGAAAAGCCAGAATCGAAACCAATGGCGCGCGAGAAACCATCATCATTGAGGAAATTCCATACCAAATAAACAAAGCACAGTTAGTTGGAAAAATTGGCGAACTCATTAATGAAAAGAAAATTGAAGGCATTAGTGCCATCCGAGATGAATCGGATAGGCGAGGAATGAGAATTGTCATAGAGGTGAAGCGCGATGCTATGGCAAATGTGGTGTTGAGCAATCTATACAAATACACTGCATTACAAACATCTTATGGGGTAAATAATGTCGCTTTGGTGGATGGTCGCCCTATGACCCTTAATTTGAAGGATTTAATAGAAGAGTTTATCAAATTTAGGCAAGAAGTCATTGTTCGGCGTACTCGATTTGATTTGAATAAAGCTCTACAAAGAGCACATATTCTCATTGGTCTATTGATTGCTTTAGACTATATTGATATGGTCATCACGATTATTCGTGCTTCCAAAACAGTAGAAGAGGCAAGAGATGGATTAAAAAAGGGAGAATTTATTACCGACAAGGTAGCTTTTTTAGCCAAATTTGGTGAATTAATTGAGTTTTCGACCGTAAAAGACTTAGAATCGCATACTGTTGCAGAAGGTAATGCACTTTCAGATGCACAAGCTAAAGCAATTCTGGATTTGCGTTTGCAAAAACTGACAGGTTTAGAGCGAGATAAAGTCTATGCAGAATACCAAGAACTTCAGTTGGCTATCAACGAATTGAGAGCTATTCTAGCAGATGAAACATTGCAAAGGGAAGTGATTAAAAAGGAGCTATTAGATATAAAAGACCGTTTTGGTGATGCACGCCGAACAGATATTACCTATGCGGACGGTGAAATCAGTATGGAAGACCTAATCAAGGACGAGGAAGTAGTTATCACCATTTCGCATCTAGGTTATATCAAGCGCACACCGATAACAGAGTACCGCACTCAGGGTAGAGGCGGTAGGGGGGCAAAAGGCTCAAATACAAGAGATTCTGATTTCATAGAGCATCTTTTTATTGCCAGCACACACAATTATTTATTGCTCTTTACAGAACAAGGAAAATGTTATTGGTTACGAGTGTATGAAATACCTGAAGCCAGCCGTACTTCTTCGGGACGTGTTATTCAAAATATCCTTGAAATGCCTAAAGAAGATAGCGTGAAGGCTTACATCCGAATCCCAGATTTGAAGGATCAGCAATTTATTGAAAATAATTTCATTCTATTCTGTACTAAAAAAGGAATGGTTAAGAAAACATTGGTAGAAGCATTTTCTCGACCACGAGCGGGTGGTATTATTGCCATCAGCATCAATGAGGATGACCAATTATTAGAAGCTAAATTGACGGACGGTAATTGCGAAGTATTTATCGCCAATCGTTCTGGAAATGCGATTCGATTCCATGAAAGTACGGTGCGTGAAATGGGGCGTTCCGCAGCAGGTGTGCGTGGTATTTCGTTGGATGAAGAGATTAAGGATGAAGCCGTAGGCATGGTAGTGGTGAATGCGGAAGATAAGACTTACTCGCTTTTTGTCGTTTCCGAAAAAGGAAACGGAAAACGCTCTGAAATAGAGGACTATCGTATCACCAATAGAGGTGGTAAAGGCGTGAAAACAATGCAGGTAACAGAAAAAACAGGGCAAGTGATTGCTATAAAAGCAGTAAGGGAAGAAGAAGATTTAATGATTACTACTCGCTCTGGTATTGTCATTCGCATGCCTATAAGCGATGTTCGCATCATGGGTAGAGCTACTCAAGGTGTGCGTGTCATCAAACTAGATGAAGGAGAAGCCATCGCTGATGTTGCTGTAGTAGCCTACTCTCCAGAATTGGAGGTGGACGAGCACCTTGAAAATGGACACGAAAATGGAACAGTTATTAATGAAATAGAAGAAAATTGGGAAGAATAAAACTTTAACATTTCATAAATACTGCTTTAAGTTTTATTTTCGTCTAAATTAACAAACTAGCTAAATTTAAAGATTGTCATGAGAAAATTATCACTATCATTCTTACTTGTATTCGTGGCGTTTGCTACGACTTTTGCACAGGATGCTAAAAAAGCGTTGAAAGATGCAACAAAAGCACTATCTACTTTTAATGTCGGAGGTTCTACCGATGAAGCTAAATTGAAGGAAGCGATTGAAGCAATTGAAATCGCTATTGCTGACCCTACCAACGCAGCATTGGCAGAGTCTTGGACTAAACGTGGAGAAATCTACAATGCAGTAGTTAATCAGCATTTGAGTGCTCAATTTTTAAATCCTGAACACAAAATATTGGATGAAGATGCCGCTTTTAAGGCTTATGAATCTTACAAAAAAGCATTAGGTTTATCTGTTAAAAAGTGGGAAAGCAAAGCAGCTACAAAAGGATTAACGGAATCAGTTTCTAACCTAAATAGCTTAGGTGCATCAAAATATGATGCACAGGATTATCTAGGTGCTTATCAAGCATTTAATGCGATGTTAGAAGTGCATGATTTGTTGAAGCAAAACGGCGAAAAAAGCACTTTAGACGACCCGGAAAATTACAATAATCAGTTGTATATCACGGGTTTAGCAGCGTTTTATGGCGGTAACACACAAGATGCAGGGAGATTGTTCACACAATTAAAGGAAAAAGGCTTTGAACAAGCGGCTCTTTACGATGTACTTTACCGATTGAATGAAGAAAGTAATCCTGAATTAGCCGTAAAATATTTAGAGGAAGGTCGTAAAAAGTTTCCAGATGAAACTTCTTTGCTTTTTACAGAAATTAACTATTACCTAAAAGCAGGTAAAATGGATATTCTGGAAGGAAAACTAAAAGAAGCGATTGCTGCTGAACCTACCAACGCTGCACTTTACTATACGCTTGCGCGTGTTTATGTAGATGTATCGGACGATGCAAAAGAAAAAGGTGATAAAGCAACTCAAGAAGAGTATTTCCAAAAAGCATTAGCGCAGTACGAGGGTGCTTTAAAGGTTGACCCAGAATTTTATGAGGCGATGTATGGTATTGGCGAGATGTATTATAACAGAGCAGCTGTTATTTCTCAACAAATGCAGGATTTGGGTACTTCAAGAGAAGATTTGAAAAAATATGATGCGTTAAAGATAACGATGGAAGCTGAGTTTGATAAAGCACTGCCATATTTTCAGGCATCAGAAAAAGCCAATCCTAATGATCCAAATACATTGATTGCCCTTTCGGAGATTTATGCAAGAAAAAATCAATTTGAATTGGTTTCTGAGTTTAAGCAGCGTTTAGAGAATGTGAGAGGTGGTATTAAAAATGAAAATTCTTATTTCAAAAATAAATAAAATGCTTTTTAGCAGTTTATTATTCTAGTCGTTTTAATTGTTGATTTCTTGTTTGTTTAGCGCATCTGGGGAACAAACAAGAAATCAACAATTAAACAATCTTCCCCCCAATTCCGTTTCTCTACAAAATACAACGGGCTTTGAAGGAACTAAGTTATTTAAACAAATATTACCTTAAATATAAATGGTTGTGCCTTTTAGGCATACTTTTTGTTGCACTCTCTAATTATTTCCGCGTATTACAACCCCAAATGGTAAGGCAATCATTTGACTTGGTGCTCGAAAATGCTCAGTATTATGCTTTGCTCAATGGATTTAAATTACGAGAGGACTTTTTTGCCTACTTAGGTAAAGTGCTTTTGTTTTTTGGAGGTTTGGTACTAATTTTTGCATTGCTGATGGGTATTTTTATGTATTTCATGCGCCAAACCATCATAGTAATGTCCCGATTAGCGGAATATGATTTGCGAAAAGAACTCTTCCAGCAATATCAGCGATTAGATTTAGCCTTTTACCGCAAAAATAATACAGGCGACCTAATGGCAAGAATTACAGAAGATATCGGTAAAGTTAGGATGTATCTTGGTCCAGGTGTGTTGTATGGGATTAATTTGGTATCCTTGTTTGTTTTTGTTATTTATGCTATGCTTAGTGTTAACGTAGAGCTAACGCTTTACGCACTTGCACCACTACCTATTCTTTCGCTTTCTATTTATTATGTCAGCGACCTTATCAATAAAAAAAGCGAAATCATTCAAAGACGACTTTCGGGATTAAATAGTATAGCTCAAGAGGTTTATTCAGGCATAAGAGTAGTAAAATCTTATGTTCAGGAAAAACCAATTACGAATTATTTTGCCAATCAAAATGAATCCTACAAACAAGAATCTATGGATTTGGCACGAATAGATGCCATGTTTTATCCATTAATGTTAGTATTGATTGGCGCAAGTACGGTCATTACGGTACTCATTGGTGGCATCAAGGTAATGCAAGGCGTACTTACGCCGGGCAATATTGCGGAGTTTGTTATTTATGTTAATATGTTGACATGGCCTGTTACTTCTATTGGTTGGATAGCTTCCATCGTCCAACAAGCCGCAGCTTCGCAAAAACGAATTAATGAGTTCTTGAATATTGAGCCATCTATTCAAGGTCAGCGCAAAGATGTTCATCCAATAAGAGGAGATGTTAAGTTTGACAAGGTTTCTTTTGTCTATCCCGATACAGGTATAAGAGCATTAAGCGATGTTTCTTTTGAGTTGAAACGTGGTCAAAAGCTAGCGATTATCGGTAAAACTGGCTCTGGCAAAACGACGATTGCAGACTTGCTCGTGCGCATGTATGATGCCACATCAGGAAGTATTCAAATTGATGGTTTAGATATTAAAGCGCATAGCCTTGATAACATCAGAAAAAGAGTGGGCTATGTTCCACAGGATGTTTTTCTCTTCTCCGATACCGTAGCAGGTAATATTGCATTTGGTAACCGAGCTGCAAGTCGTGCAGATATAGAAAATTATGCTAAGTATTCCTCTATTCATAACGAAATTCAAGAACTTTCCAATGGTTTTGATACGCTAGTTGGTGAACGAGGTGTTACTTTATCGGGTGGTCAGAAGCAGCGGGTTTCTATTGCCAGAGCATTACTAAAACAACCAGATATTCTTATTCTTGACGATTGCCTCTCTGCGGTGGACACCAAAACAGAAAAAGTTATTCTCAATTACTTCAATGATGTGCTAGCAGATAAAACAGTCATCATCATCACCCACCGTATTTATGCTTTGCTAGAATTTGATAAAATCATTGTCTTAGAAAACGGTAGTATTGCAGAGCAAGGTACACATGAAGAACTACTTCAACACAAAGGCTATTATAGCGATTTATTTGAGCGTCAACAACTTGAAGAAATAACAGAAAATGCAGTAAATTAGAGTTATTATAAGTCTTTGTAAAATCTATTGAACGAATCGAAGTTAGTCATTTTTTCAAGTTTTGATTCATTCAATAGATATAATCAATGTACAAATGTCATTTTTTATGCTACGATAGCACCATATTTTCTTCCTTAACCAGTTGTTTCAAGAAAATCAAATAGTCATCTATTTCTTCCAAGTGACTGCGAAAACTTAAGACACACAATCTAATCCAATATACGCCAGCAATAGTGGTAGAAGAAACAAAAAAGCGACCGTCATCCCAAATGCGTCGCAACAGTTGCTTATTGTAAGCATTGGCATCGCCCTCTTTTGGGATAAAGCGATAAGTAGTAATAGACAATTCAGGATAAGGACCAACCTCAAATCCTAGTTTTTGTACTGCTTCGTGGAAATAGCGCGCGAGCAGTATCTTCTCGTTCAATGCTGCTTTAAAGGCATTTTCACCTGCTAACTGTAAAGGTAGCCATAAGCGCAAACCTCTAAAATGTTTGGATAGCTCAATGGAAATATCATTTGGTGTAGGTTCTTCATCGGAATCAGCGTCTTGTAAATAGTTGGCTTTAAAAGAGTTAGATTTGTATAATGCGTCAATATTTTTCACCAATACTGCGCCTAAACCATAAGGTAGAAAGAATCCTTTGTGGGGGTCAAGCGTGATGCTATCTGCCCTTTCTATACCCTTAAATTGTTGTTTTACTGTTGTTCCATCGGCATTTTGAACATCGGAAAGTAAAAAAGCACCACCATAAGCACCATCTACATGAAACCACAAATTGTACTTTTCTGCAATATTAGCAATAGGCTCAAGTGGGTCAATAATGCCTACATCTGTTGTACCTGCGGAAGCTACTATTAAAAAAGGATTCAATCCTGAAGCCTTATCTGTTTCTATCATTTCTTGCAAATCAGCCACTTTCATTTTGAGGTTTTTATCCATCGGCACTTCGCGAATAATAACTTCTCTCAAACCCGCTGTTCGCAATGCTTTTAGCACACAGTGATGCACTTGGCGCGTAAAATAAACCACAGACCTTTCTACATCTCTTGAAGTTACATTCATCCAATCTCTAGCAGCAGCAATAGCAGTTAGATTGGCAATAGAACCACCCGAAGTTAAATTGCCAAATGATTGAGGCGAGGTGTAGCCGACTAATTCACAAAGCCATCGAATGACTTGATTTTCAATGCGTACTGCACCAGGATTGGCAAAATACATTCCTGCATAAGGGTTGGTTACGGCTGCCAAATAGTCTGCCATGGCAGCATGAAAAATGCCTCCACCAGGAATGTACCCAAAATGCCTAGCCGAAGGTGGATTAATGTGTACTTCTGATACGTTCTTTTTGTAAAGTTCAAGAATCGCATCTATACCCATAGGATGCTTACCCACGGGGATTTCAGACAGGGTTCGTCCCTCGTTGGTGCGATAATTAAATGCCTTTTGCTCAGGCAGAGTTCTCAAATATTGCTCTGTGTGCCCTAGTAGTGCTTCCATCCATTCTGCACGCTGATCTATTGTTGTTTCCAACTGGCGAGCAACTGGTTCTAAGGCTTTTATTGTTTGTTTCATAATTTAGTCCTATTTATTAGTAGTGAAAAAACAAGTTGAATGATAAAAAGATAAAAATAGTTTATTAAAAACGATAAAAGTGTAAGAAATTTAACGAATAGTTTTAGGTACTAGTTGAATTTAATTTACCAATGAAATAATTAATATGAAACATATAAAAAGACGACAATTTACCCAAAATGTCTTTGTGCTATTTTCTCTACCAATGTTAATGAGTGCCTGTGGAAAAGAAGAGAACATCACTCCAAATGGGAAGTCAGTAGTTGTAGTGGGGGCAGGTATAGCTGGATTGGCTGCTGCACAAACACTTTATAAAAAAGGATTTGCTGTTACGGTGCTTGAAGCCCAAAAGAAAGTAGGTGGTAGGTTAAGTACCAATAGAGATTTGGATATTTCTTTTGATGAAGGGGCAAGTTGGATACACGGTCCTAGAAGAAATCCTATCACTGATTTGGCAGAACAAGCAGGCGCAAAAACCTTCTTGACAGATGATGATAACCAAAAAGCATTTGATAAAGATGGCAAATTATATACAGACGCTTTTATAGATGATATTGAAAAACAGTATAATAATGCACTAAAAGCGGTTATTCGAGCAGGGACAAAAGACCAAAGTTTTGAAATGGTTTTCAATAAATTATATCCCGACCGATTGAATACACGCATCTGGAAGTATTTGCTTTCTGCTTACCTTGAGTTTGATACTAGTGCTGATATAGCACACCTTTCCTCCATTGATTTTGATGATGATGAAGTATTTGCTGGTGAAGACGTAATTATTACGAATGGCTACGATACGATTGCTGAATTTTTAGCTAAAGGCTTGAATATTCAAGTGAATAAACCCGTAAACAGTATCAATTATGAGGGAAAAAAAATTAAGATTACAGCCAATAATGAAATTTTAGAAGCTGATTTTGTAGTGGTAGCAGTGCCACTTGGTGTTTTGAAACGAAAGATTATTCAATTTACACCAGTTCTACCCGTTAATAAACACAATGCCATTCAGCGTTTGCAGATGGGGACAGTAAACAAATTCTTGCTCACTTGGGAGACCGCTTTTTGGGATACTAATCTTCAATACATTGCTTACACT
Organism: uncultured Saprospiraceae bacterium; assembly: GCA_937944245.1. Classification (GTDB taxonomy): domain Bacteria; phylum Bacteroidota; class Bacteroidia; order Chitinophagales; family Saprospiraceae; genus JAAUTG01. Next base: position 23,219 of record CALDYY010000117.1, read on the forward strand.
CCTGAAGAAAAGGGTAAATTCAATTACTTTCTGAATATGAAGAAATTTACTT
>CALDYY010000118.1 GCA_937944245.1 uncultured Saprospiraceae bacterium
TAATTACTGAAAACCAATATTTTATGAACCTGACTTCAGTAAGGCTTAGTCATTTAGCCCGCTAAATTCCCTCGCCTTCCTATTGTCAGAACCACAAACTATTGATTTTCACCTAAAGAAAATTTTTAAACAAGCTCTAAACTGAATATTCTAGCGATTTCATATGTTTGTTATTCACTAGCAAATCAATAATGACATTTAAAACATCGCATCATCAAGGGCAGGTATTCGTACTAGACCATATTTTCAATATGCCGTCGTTTAATCGAGAGCGCAAAGTATGGATGTACTTGCCACCCGATTATCAATTAGAGCGAAAACGCTACCCTGTTATGTATATGCACGATGGGCAAAACTTATTCGATGAGAAATCAAGTTTTGCTGGAGAATGGCATGTAGAAACCTCACTGGACAAGCTATTTCATCACCACCAAAACGTACCAATAATAGTAGGTATTGAAAATGCCAAAGACGGAGAAGCACGTATTGAAGAATACTCACCTTGGTTCAACGAGTACAATAGAATGGGAGGAAGAGGCGACGATTACTTACAATTTATTATCACAACACTCAAGCCTTACATAGATAGAAACTTTAGAACACTAACCCAGCCAGAGTACACTGGTATCGCCGGAAGCTCAATGGGAGGCTTGATTACGCTTTACGCAGCTATTCAATATCAAAATGTATTCGGAAAATCAGCTATCTTTTCCCCGTCCCTCTGGTTTTCTGATGAAGCATTCGCACATATTCATACAGTAGGTAAAAATCATCAATTTCAATCAAAAATATACCTTATTGCGGGCGGAAGAGAACCAGATTACGTTTCGCGTGCCACACATCAGTTATATGTTACTTTGCTTAATGCAGGTTTTAGCAACGATGATGTTTACTTCAACATTGTTGCCGATGGCGAGCATAGCGAATGGTTCTGGGCAAGAGAATTTTCCAAAGCCTACGAATGGCTATTCCTGAAGTAAGAGCATGTTTAAATTTTTAATTACTGAAAACCAATATTTTATGAACCTAACTTCAGTAAGGCTTAGTCATTTAGCCCGCTAAATTCCCTCGCCTTCCTATTGTCAGAACCACAAACTATTGATTTTCACCTAAAGAAAATTTTTAAACAAGCTCTAATTAACTACATCACCCTTTCCAGTATTTGCTTCAAAACAGCCTGAGCGGCAAAAGTTCTGTTGTTTGCCTGCTCAACCACAATAGCATTAGGGCTATCCAACACCTCGTCAGCGACGACTACATTTCTGCGAACAGGCAGACAGTGCATTAACTTTGCGTGATTCGTCCATGCCATTTTTTCGTTAGTAATCATCCATGCTTCGTCCTGCCTCAAAATGCTGCCATATTGGGTATAGCTTGACCAGTTTTTAGCGTAAATGAAGTCCGCACCTTCAAAAGCTTTCTGCTGATTGTATTCCACTGGCGTATGTTTCACAAATTCAGGTGCTAACTCGTAACCCTCTGGATGTGTGATGACAAAATCCACTGGTGCTGCCTGCATAAACTCTAAGAAAGAATTGGGTACGGCTTGGGGTAATGCACGCACATGAGGCGCCCAAGAAAGGACTACTTTAGGACGTTTTACAGTTTTGTATTCTTCTATTGTCATTACATCTGCCAGCGATTGCAAAGGATGACGGATAGCTGATTCTAAGCTAATAATCGGTACAGTAGCATATTTTACTAACTGATGCAGTACAAAATCAGCGTAATCTTTTTCTTTATCTATGAGCGAAGGGAACGTGCGAATGCCAATAATATCAGCATATTGACTAAGAACAGCAGCAGCTTCTTTGATATGCTCTGCTTTATCGGTATTCATCACTGCGCCATCCTCAAATTCGAGTTGCCAGCCTTGCGCCATATCCAAAACAATGCAATTCATCCCCAGATTTTGTGCTGCCTTCTGTGTGCTTAGGCGCGTGCGAAAACTAGGATTCAAAAAAAGCAACACCAGCGTTTTCCCTTTCCCCAACCATTCATATTGAACAGGATTGGCTTTCAAGGCTCTTGCTTCTCTTACTAATTGTTCAAGGTTGGACACGTCGTATATGGAAGTAAATTGCTTCATTATTTTGTATTTCTAGCTTCAAAACTAAACATTCTACCAAATAGCTATCACCAATTCCTGTGAAAAATTACAAAATATAATCCTAAAAACAATTTTAACATGAATGGTAAAACTTATCTTTAAGCCGAAAATAAAGATAGCATTTATGCCGACGAACACTGTAATTTTTGATTTAGGTGGTGTGTTGATTGACTGGAATCCGCGCTATTTGTACCGAAAAATATTTCAAGATGAGGCTCGTATGGAATATTTTTTAGAACATATTTGCTCTTCCCATTGGAATGAAGAACAGGACGGCGGGCGTTCTTTGAAAGCAGGTACAGAGTTGCTGATTGCTCAATATCCTGATTGGGAAAATGAAATCCGATTATTTTATGGCAGATGGACTGAAATGATTGGTGGCGTTTTTAAAGATACCATTGACCTGCTAAGACGCATAAAAAATACAGGCAATTACAAATTGTATGCACTTACCAACTGGTCGGCAGAAACGTTTCCGATTGCACAACAACGCTATGATTTCCTTAACTGGTTTGATGGTATTTTGGTTTCAGGTGCAGAAGGATTGAAAAAGCCTGACCCACTCATTTATAAACTTTTGCTTGAACGCTTTGGCATCAATCCAACAAAAGCTATTTTCATTGATGATAACTTCAGAAATGTTCTTGCTGCAAGGCATCAAGGTATTCCAACCATTCATTTCAAATCAGCGCAACAACTAGTGCATGAATTAGAACTAATTGGATTAATTTTTTAAACCCTTACCTTTGATAAACATTGATTCAAACTGCGTTCTAACATCTCTCGCTTTATCCCCTTGCCAATGAACACGATTCGACTTTGGCGTTTTTCATCAGCTTGCCATGCCTCACCTCGCTGAAAAGCCGATTGTGTACGCACCGATTGAAAAATAATGCGCTGTGCCTCATTTTGAAAATATAAAATTCCTTTGATACGATAAATATACTGCCCATGAATGGTCAATGTAACCTTTGCCCAGTGCATAAATTTCAATAAGTCAAAAGGTGCATCTAACACAAAACTATGTGCTACCACATCTTCCGTATGCTGATGATGGTGGTGCTGATGTGCCGTTACTTGCTGAATTTGATTAGCAACTGCTCTTTGGTCATAGGCATTTAAGTGTAGTAAATCCATTTCTACTTGTCCATAATCGGCTACCGCGAATATTGCAAAGGGATTAATGATGGCAAGGTCGCTTTTTAGCTGTTCTAAATATTTGGGGTGTACTTGACTTTGCTTGTTCAAGATGATATAATCCGCAGAAGCAATTTGCTTTTGAACTTCAGTGCGCTCCTTGAGCATATCCTCAATTTGCTCTGCGTCCACAAGGCAAATAATGCTATCTAAGCGAAAATACTGCTGCAAACTTGGGTCAGCAACAAAAACGGCTGCCACACCATCTGGCTCAGCCATACCCGTAGTTTCGATGATGAGATGGTTAAATTTTTTTTCTGAGCGAACTAGCTTTGCTAGTGTTTCTACAAGTGCATCATTAAGCGTGCAGCAAATACAACCATTTGACATTTCAAATAAACCTTCTTCCTTACTGATAATCAAATCATTATCAATCCCGATATCACCAAATTCATTCTCAATAATGGCGAAACGCTTTTCGGGATGCTGCTGAATCAAATGATTGAGCAGGGTCGTTTTCCCCGCTCCAAGAAAACCTGTCAGAATGGTTACAGCGATGGGTGATGACATCTATTTTGCTTGTTTTGGTTTGTATTCTTCTTTAACTAAATGAGGAAACTCTTTTAAAAATTTCTCTACTTTAGGTCGAGAAACACTCTGCACGTAGGGATTGCCCGGATTAATTTCATAGTAGTTTTGGTGGTAATCTTCTGCTATCCAAAACTTCTCAAAAGGCTTCACTTCCGTGACAATAGGTTTGCTATATTTTCCTTCTGTCGTTAATGCCGCAATATGGTCTTTCACAATTTTTTCCTCTTGCGCATTGCGAAAATAAATGCCAGAACGGTATTGCGTTCCTACATCAGGACCTTGACGGTTCAACTGCGTTGGGTCGTGTGTCGCCATGAAAACCTCTACCAGTTTAGGGTAATCAATGACAGTAGAATCGTAGTAAATTTCAATAGCTTCGGTGTGTCCTGTTCTTCCTGAACCTACCTCTGCATAGGTTGGATAGGCTTGCTGTCCGGCAGTATATCCAGAAACAACCTCTTTTACACCGATGGTGCGCTCAAAGATAGCTTCTGTACACCAAAAGCAGCCTCCAGCAAAAGTAGCTATGGAAAGACCATCTTTGTCTACTTTTTGATTTGCCACTACTTTCGTAGATTTTGAAGTAGCAACTACATTTTTGTTCTCACAAGCAAAAAAACTTGCTGTGAGCCATAACAGCCAAAAATATTTCATATTACTTTTCTTGATTAAACAGTTAAACAAACAAAGAAGTTGGTGGAAAATAAAAGGAGAATTTGCTACTTTAGCCCTGCAATACAGTAAAATCAGTTCATTAGAACAAAATTCGCTACAATGAAAATATGCCTTTTAGTTGTCTGCATAGCAATTTGTCTCCTTTCTTGTGTAGAGATGAACCATAAATCTACTACTAATAACACCCAAGTAAATACCAGTTCCATCACAACATCCATTGAGGAGCGTCTAGTTGCTTTAAACATTACTTTACCCACACCTACTACCCCTGTGGCGAATTACATGAGCGCAGTGCGCACGGGTAACTTAATTTTTCTGGCAGGCAAAGGTCCAAGAAAAGAAGATGGCACTTACATTACAGGCAAGGTTGGCAGCGATTTAAGCATTGAAGAAGGTTATGCTGCTGCTCGTCTGACCGCTATTTTGCAACTTTCAGCGTTGAAAGCAGAATTGGGCAATTTGGATAAAGTTAAGCGCATCGTCAAAGTGCTGGGCATGGTCAATGCAAAAGAAGACTTTGCCAATCATCCCGAAGTTATTAATGGCTTTTCCGATTTAATGGTCGAGGTGTTTGGCGAAAAAGGAAAGCATGCTAGGTCTGCCGTAGGTATGATTTCACTACCAAGAAACATGGCAGTAGAAGTAGAAATGATTGTCGAAGTGGAAGATTAGTTACGTTACATAAAGAACATTTCTAAAAATCTACACATTAATAATCCGAATCAATTTTATTACTGTGGATTCGATTTTTTAATGGCATCATATACCACTTGGTGCATTGCAGAACGGATGTTTAACTGCACCATTTTTTGGTTTCTCTTATCGGGATGTACTCTATTGGTCAATAAAACGAACAACAAGTTTTGCTCTGGGTCAGCCCATACGCAAGTGCCTGTATAGCCTGTGTGCCCATAAGTTGCTCCAGAAGCATCTGGGGCATAAGGTAAATAACGATTTTTGTCATTTGGTTTATCAAAGCCTAAACCTCTATGAATGCCAGCTTGCTTGGATGTAAAAGTTTTTATTGTAGCTGGTTTCAAATACTGTTTGCCGCCATATTTACCCTCATTGAGCAGCATCTGAAAAAGAACCCCTAAATCTTCGGCATTTGAAAACAAACCAGCGTTCCCTCCAACGCCGCCCAAAAAAGCAGCTCCCTCATCATGAACATACCCATGTAACAACTGATGCCTCCAAATAGTATCTAAGATGGTTGGCATGATTTTAGACCGATGGGTACGCTCTAGTGGATAGTAGGTGATGTGCCGTAGCCCCATTGGTTGATAGAAGTTCGCATCCACATACTCATCCAAATTTTGTTTGGTAATCGCTTCTACTATTTTGTGCAAAATCATAAAATTAACATCGCTGTAACGATAACCTTTCTTTGGGTTTGTTTTTAGCTGAAAGACTCTATCCCATATTTTTTCTAACTCCAATTCGCTAAAGTAAACATGCTCTGCTACTTGCGTCGTAAAAGGAGCTTTCATTTCCCTACAAAATAAAGTATCACAGTGAATGCCTTTATCTCTAGCATGAAAAATTTGCGCAATAATGGGCGGATTTGCTTGCAAGCCCGAAGTGTGTGTCAATAAATCCTTAATTTTAAGATTATGAACAGCAGCATTGCCCTTGATATAGTTTTTAACAGAGGCATTCAAATCCAATTTACCTTCATCATACAGCTTCATCACTGCCAACGTTGTAGCCGCCACTTTGGTGATAGAAGCTAAATCGTATAAATCATCATTTCTAACTGATTTCTTCTTCTCATACGTAGGTGCACCAAATGATTTGCTGTAAATAAAATCTCCATCTTTTGCCACCAACACCTGACATCCAGGGAAAGCACCTTCGCGAATGCCCAAAAGCGCAAACGAATCCAACCCCTTGAGCAAATTGCTACTAATACCAACATTTTCTGGACTGACATAAGCAGAACGAATTTTAGGATTGCTTGATTTTTTTGCCACCTGCAGAACATTTTGCGCGTTCAGAAAAGCATTTTGCGTAGGAATAGCCCCAAACAATGCTTGAGCCGTCAAGGTTTCAAAACTGGCATTTCGCTGAGGAGCTTGTACCACTACAATATCTTTGTCAAAGCCAATGAGTGCATTAGTTGAAGCAAAATTGACTAACGTAGTCGTATATTGTTTAGATAAGCGATTAATCACCCAAATAAAAGAATTGAAATACGGATTATTGAAAACAGATGAATCCATTAATACAATTAGCGTAGAGTCTTTACGTTGCTCTTGTGTATTGAATTGAATTAAAGTGTGCCAAGAAGGATTGCGAAGCGAGGTAGCATTTGCATATTTCCCAAAGGATTGCTCAAAATGTTTATACTGTTCTCCAAAATGAAATAGCACAAAATTTTTATTGTGCAATGACTTAAAAGGAATGAGATAAGGTGCTTGCTGAATAATGTATATGGAATCTTGACTTGGCACTAATACTTCTATGAGCGTTGCAGCATCTCTTTTGGGCAATTTGGAAAATACTACTTCATACTCTTTTTCGCGAGTAGAGGTGTTACAGCCCAAAACGGCAACAGTCATAATAAGCACACAAAGTCGGGATAACATAAGCCACTAAGTAGTTGTAATTTTTTCTTTTGACTTTATTATTAACTAAAAAATATGAAATTTCGTTACATCGAAAACGTTAATTTTTTAATGTATTTTCGTTAAATATTTCAAAAGGCATGATTCGTTGCATTCTTTTAATTTTTTACTTAATTTTATTGCTTAATTTTAGTTAATTCACCAATCTTATGAAACAACTCAACAGAAGACAGTGGCTAAGAACAGCAGGCTTAACAAGTGCAGTGGTGGCTACTAGCAAACTAGGATACGCCAGAGATTTGGCTGTTATGCCTCAAATGGCAGATAATGACCCAATGGTTCGTCTAGCTTCAAATGAAAACCCTTTCGCACCATCCGAAATGGTAAAAAAGGCAATGCAAAAAGCACTTGATGTATCTTATCAGTATCCATTCAGCCACTATAAAGTGTTGATAGATAAATTGGCTAAACAATACGACGTAACACCAGACCATATTTTATTGACTTCTGGCTCTAACGAAGGATTAAGGGCTACAGGCATTACTTACAGCATCTTCGGTGGGGAAATACTTACCGCTCAACCTACTTATAGTGCGTTGATGGATTATGCCCAAGAGTTTGGTGCTTACATCAACGCTGTTCCACTGGATAAAGAATTGAAATTCAACCTTGATGAAATAGAAAAACGCATTAATACGAACACAAAATTGGTTTTCCTTTGCAATCCGAATAATCCAACAGGGACGCTATTGGACGCTAAAAAAGTAACGGATTTCTGCGAAACAGTTAGCAAACGCACCCTTGTCTTTTCAGATGAAGCCTATTACGATTATATCACAGAAAAGAACTACCCATCTATGCTGCCTTTAGTAAAGGCGGGCAAAAATGTAATTATTTCTCGCACTTTTTCCAAAGTATATGGCTTGGCAGGAGTTCGGGTGGGCTATCTCATTGCGCGACCAGACATTATTGAGCGCATTCGTCCAAAAATAATGGGTTATGTTAATTTACTTGGTATTTATGGTGCAGCCGCAGCCTTAGACGACAAGACGCTACATCAATACAGTTTAGAGATGAATGAAAAAGCGAAAAAGCATATTTATAAAGTTTGCAATGATTTGGGATTAGAATATGTTCCTTCTCACGGTAACTTTGTGTTCATCAAAACGGGTCGTCCAATTCAGACTTTTCAACAAGAAATGCTAACAAAGGGCGTTATGGTTGGTCGTCCATTTCCTCCCTTGATGGATTGGTGCAGGGTAAGTACAGGAACAATGGACGATATGCTCAAGTGGGAAATGGCAACAAGAAAGATTTTGGGCTAATTACTTTAATTGTAGCGGATTAAAATTGAAAGAACGAAGTTTATTTGATAGCATTTTCATAATCCACAGGATGTTTTTAATGCAGTTGAATAATTGTAAGTACACTATCATCTTGAAGATTATGGAAATGCTGTTTAAACGGTTAAATACCACCACCTGACATGACTAAACGCACCTTTATTCAACAACTTTCCTTAGCTAGCATCGGCTTGAGCATGCCATTCCAGCAACTCTCCAGCCTTGTACAAACCATTGAACATCTTCCTGCAACAGAAGTAGCCCAAATAGAGGATTTCTGGCTACAAATTCGAGGGCACTATCGCATAAAACCCGATTATATCAACCTTGAAAACGGCTATTATTGCTTTATGCCCGAAGAAATCCTAGAACACTTCATTCATCATATCAGAACAGTAAACTATCAAGGCTCTTACTACTTGCGAACAGTACAGTGGCAAAACAAACAACGCATCAAAACACAACTGGCAGAGTTGGCAGGCTGCTCTCCAGAAGAACTAATTATCACTAGAAATACCACAGAATCATTGGATACCATTATTGGTGGATTGCACTGGGAAGCGGGCGACGAAGCAATAATGGCACATCAGGATTATGGAGCTATGCTTGATATGTTTGAACTGCAAGCCAAGCGACATGGCATCGTCAACAAGTATATTTCCCTACCTAATCATCCTGCTTCAGATGATGAAGTTGTGCAACTTTACGCCAATGCCATTACCCCTAAAACCAAATTATTGATGGTTTGCCACATGGTTAACATTACAGGGCAAATACTTCCCATCAAAAAAATTGTGGATATGGCACATCGTAAAGGCATAGAAGTAATGGTGGATGGTGCGCATGCTTTTGCCCATATCCAATTTTCGATTCCCGATTTAGGTTGTGATTACTATGGCGCGAGTTTACACAAATGGTTGAGTGCGCCATTAGGTGCAGGCATTTTGTACGTCAAAAAAGAGAAAATAGCTAATATTTGGCAATTATTTGGCGAAAGTGCTTTTCCAAAAGATGACATTCGCCAACTCAATCACACTGGCACACACCCTGTCCATACCGATTTAGCGATTGCTAATGCGATTGAATACTACCAGAGGTTAGGCAAAGACCGCAAAGAAGCTCGATTGCGCTACTTACAGCAATATTGGACAAGTCAAGTGCGCGACTTCCCTCGAATCGTTGTCAACACTCCCGCCGATCCTCAGCGACATGGAGCTATTGGAAATGTAGGTATTGAAGGCGTTTCTCCTCAAGCATTAGCAAAAACCTTGATGGAAAACTATCAAATCTGGACAGTAGCCATTGACCGTCCAGGCGTGAAAGGCGTAAGAGTTACCCCAAATGTTTATACCACAATAAAAGAATTGGATACTTTTGTGAAAGCACTCAAAGCAATAGCAAGTGCTTAAATACCTTTATACCTCCTATTGGGCGAACTTCTTTAGTTGCCAAATAAAATAACTTTGTATATTTGTTTAACAAAACGATTAACGGAACTAGACTGGTTTAACTATTATGAAAGCCATTTCTGCAAAGACATTGATATTTGGGTTATTGATAACTAGCTTGCTGCTTGGCTTAGGAATGTTTGTGCTTCCTCAACAAAATGAAGTAGATTTCAATGAAAAAGTGCGTCCAATTCTCAATCAGCATTGCTTAAGCTGTCATGGTGGCGTAAAAAAATCAGGAGGATTAAGTTTTTTGTTTGAGGAAGAAGTTTTTGATTCCACAGATTCTGGCATGTCCGCTATTGTTCGAGGTAACGCTAAAAAAAGCGAAATCATCCATAGAATAAAGCACACTGACCCTGAATTGCGAATGCCCCCTGAAGGAGCACGCCTGAGCAAAACAGAAATAAACACCTTAGAACAATGGATAAATCAAGGAGCAAAATGGGGCGTACATTGGGCATATGAACCACCCAAAAAAGTACAACCACCCAGAATTAAATCGCCTAAGCACTTCCCAATTCAAAATGAAATAGACCAATTTGCTTTGCAGACTATGAAAGAAAAAGGGTTGCAACCCAACCCTAAAGCAGACAAGCAAACTTTACTCCGTAGAGTCAGCCTCGATTTGATTGGCTTGCCACCTACGACGGAAGAAGTAGAGGCTTTCTTAGCAGATAATTCGCCTGATGCCTTTGAGAAAGTAGTCAATCGCCTATTGGCATCTCCTCATTTTGGCGAACGTTGGGCGAGCATGTGGATGGATTTGGCGCGCTACGGTGATTCACAAGGCTACCAAAAAGACCCCTATCGCAGCATTTGGATGTATCGCGACTGGCTTATTCAAGCCTTTAACCAAAATATGCCTTTTGACCAATTTACCATAGAACAACTAGCAGGCGACTTACTATCTCAACCCACAGAAAATCAGCTAATTGCCACTGCATTCCATCGCAATACTATGACCAATGATGAAGGTGGAACAGATGACGAGGAGTTTCGCGTAGCTGCAGCACTAGACCGTGTAAACACTACTTGGGAAGTTTGGCAAGGCACTACGATGGCTTGCGTACAATGCCACAGCCATCCATACGACCCATTTCGGCATGAGGAATTTTATGAATCTTATGCTTTTTTCAATACCTCTGCCGATTCAGATAAACGCGATGATAGACCCTACCTCCTCACTTATCCCTACACTCAGAAAGTGAAATTGGCAAAATTTATTAGTCAATATCCGACGTTGCCAAATGTTGAGCCGACGATGAGTACAAAAACTATTGACAGTCTTCAGGAGGTGATTGCAAAAATGTCAGACAAATCACAGTTGTTGGATTCTTTAGCCTTTTTGCGAAAAATTCCAACCCCGATCATGCAAGAACTGCCAAAAGAAGAAACAAGAACTACCCATCTTTTTGAGCGTGGCAATTGGTTGGTACACGGGCAAGTTGTTCATCCTAATTTGCCTAGAAGTCTGATGGCTAAAGAGAATACTCCTGCTTTCCAACATCGTTTGGATTTGGCTAAATGGCTGGTTAGTGCAGAAAATCCACTTATGGCAAGAGTGATTGTCAATCGCTTTTGGGCAGAATTATTCGGACAGGGCATTGTTAAAACGTTGGAAGACTTTGGTACACAAGGAGCAACGCCTACTCATCCCGAATTACTAGATTGGCTGGCAGTTCATTTTAGAGAAGATTTACAATGGCAAATAAAAGATTTACTCCGCATGATGGTACTTTCCTCCACTTATCAACAGTCCTCGGTAACTACGATACAACATTTAAAAATTGACCCTAGCAATAATTATTTAGCGCGTGCTAGTAGAATTAGGCTATCGGCGGAGCAAATTCGCGATCAAGCCCTTGCTGTGAGTGGCTTATTGAGTTCAAAAATGTATGGCCCCAGTGTGATGCCTCCACAGCCAGAAGGCGTTTGGCAAGTTATTAGAAATGTAATAAAATGGCGAGAAAGCGAAGGCGAAGACCGCTACCGCAGAGCATTATACACCTTTTGGCGACGTTCTAGCCCTTATCCTTCCTTTATTACATTCGATAGCCCTAGTCGAGAACTATGCGTATCAAGGCGCATTCGCACCAATACACCTTTGCAGGCGCTCAACACCTTGAATGACACTGTCTATGTTGAGGCAGCACGCGCATTAGGACGATTGATGTATGAATACAAGCACGGACATAACACAACCACTTTAGACGAAAAGCTACAATATGGCTATCAACGCATTTTAGCCGTAGCACCTGACAAAAATATTTTAACTATTTTAAAGCAACACTATCAACGCTATCTTGAGCAATACCAACAGCAGTCCAATTTAGCAAAACAAATGGCACTTGATGATTCATCAGATGCCCCTTCTTTAGCTGCTTTTGCTGTAATTGGGAATATTTTACTCAATACAGATGCTTTTCTAGTTAGAGAATAAATTTGGTGAATCACCATAAATTTAGTGTCAAAATCACAAAGCGATGAAAATTGTCAACGAACTGCTTTCGACCTACAAACAAGACCTAACACGCCGACACTTCTTGCGCATGGGAGGGCTTAGCTTAGGCGCAATAGCACTAGCTCAATTTACAGGATGTCATTCCAATAGTAGCAATACCAACTTTAATGTTGATTTGAGCAATCCAATGTTGCCGCGTCCATCGCATTTTGTGCAAAGGGCAAAACGAGTTATTTTCCTACATATGGGCGGTGCTCCCTCGCAACTAGAATTGTTTGAATATAAGCCTGAACTGCATAAATTAAATGGTTTGGATTGTCCGCCTTCTTTGTTGGAAGGGAAACGTTTTGCATTCATACAAGGCGTGCCTAAAATGCTTGGTCCACAGTTCGATTTCAAGCAATATGGGCAAACAGGCAGTTTTATTTCTGATAGACTGCCTCATTTTAAAAATGTAGTAGATGAAGTAACTTTCCTTCGAGCAGTACATACAGACGAATTTAACCACGCTCCCGCCCAACTTTTCATGCACACAGGCAGCCCTCGCGCAGGCAAACCTAGTATGGGTTCTTGGGTAACTTATGGCTTAGGATCTGAAAATGAAAATTTACCTGGTTTTGTCGTTTTGGTCTCTGGCGACGCTGCACCGAGTTCTGGCAAAAGCACGTGGGGAAGTGGTTTCTTGCCTTCTGTATTTCAAGGCGTGCAATGTCGCTCGCAAGGTGCGCCCGTGTTATATGTGGACAACCCAGCAGGCATGCCTGCTGACATTCGCAAGGCAAGCATTGAAGCCATCAATAGCATCAACCAACAGCAACATGAATTAGTAAACGACCCTGAAATCATTACGCGCATTGCACAATATGAAATGGCATTTAAAATGCAAACTTCTGTGCCAGAGGTAATGAACATTCAAGATGAACCTGAGTACATCCATCAAATGTACGGCACAACGCCTGGACAAACTTCTTTTGCTAACAACTGCCTATTAGCTAGACGATTAGCAGAAAAAGGGGTACGCTTCATTCAACTTTTTCATCAAGATTGGGATTCGCATGGTAGCAACCAATTTGAAGCCCTCAATATTGGTTTTGTAGAGCGATGCAAAGAGGTAGATCAAGCAATGACTGCATTATTGCTCGATTTAAAGCAGCGCGGATTACTAGACGAGACCCTTGTAGTGTGGGGCGGCGAATTTGGACGAACACCTATGATGGAAAACAGAGGCGGTATTCCCAACCCCTATGCTGGGCGAGACCATCATAAAGAAGCCTTTACGATGTGGATGGCAGGCGGTGGTGTAAAACAAGGGTTTAGTTACGGCGAAACGGATGAAATTGGCTACTTCGGTACGAAAGACCGCGTGCATGTCCATGATCTCCAAGCCACTATTTTGCATTTGTTAGGTATGAATCACGAGCAATTAACTTATCCTTTTCAAGGACGAGATTTCCGACTGACGGATGTACATGGCGAAGTGGTATCCTCAATTTTTATATAATCCGAAACACAACGTTTTTGATAAGGGCTACACATTTGATTAAAAATCTGTTCTTTTGCAAGAAAAATAGCTATGACCTATTCCTTATCAAAGGCAAACCTTAGCATTGTAGGGGAAATCACCCTGAATGGCTCAAAAAGTATTGCTAACAGGGCACTCATCATTCAAGCATTGTGTGAGGAAGATTTCCCAATTTATGAACTCTCCAATTCAAAAGATACTATTACACTGAAAGCCTTATTGGAACAATTAAAATCGGATAAAACAAATCAAATATTCGATGCTGGAGCAGCGGGTACAACCTACCGATTTATGACTGCTTTTTTAGCCTCTCAACAAGGAACACAAATTCTGACAGGTACAGAGCGCATGAAACAACGCCCAATAAAAGTGCTAGTAGAAGCCTTGAAACAACTGGGTGCGTATATCGAATACTTAGAAAAAGAAGGCTATCCACCATTAAAAATTGATACTCCAAATCGCTTAGGTACAAAAAAAGAATTAACCATTTCGGCAAGTACCAGCAGTCAATATATTTCTGCTTTGCTCATGATCGCCCCTTCTTTACCTAACGGCTTGCAACTCACCTTAGCAGGGAAAATCGTTTCTCGACCTTACATTGAAATGACTTTAGGGTTGATGCAATACTTTGGTGTTGAGCATGAATGGCAAGAAAACACCATTACAGTGCCTCCACAAAAGTATCAACCGAAACCTTTTACGGTAGAGGCAGATTGGTCGGCAGCTTCTTATTACTATTCAGCTGCCGCTTTTGCGGATGAGTTAGATTTGCAGCTCAATGGGTTATTTCAAAATAGCTTTCAAGGCGATGCAGTATTAGTGGAAATGATGGAGCAATTTGGCGTAAAAACAACATTCAATAAAAAAGGCGTTCATTTAAGCAAATCCGACTTTCCACCTGTGGAGCATTTTGAGTATAATTTTTTAAAATGTCCTGATTTAGCCCAAACCATCGCCGTAGTGTGTGCAGGATTGGGCATAGAAGCGCACTTCAAAGGACTCGAAACTTTGCGCATAAAAGAAACAGACAGAATTGCTGCACTAAAAACAGAATTAGATAAAGTAAATGTCATTGTCGAAGCTATTGGCGATGAAGCAATGCACATCGAAGGAAAAACAGTAGTGGAAAATGAACCTACTTTTGACACTTACGAAGACCATCGGATGGCAATGGCATTTGCTCCATTGGCGATGATGGGCAGCATTCGGATTAACGAACCTATGGTTGTCGTTAAATCTTATCCTGCTTTTTATGAGGATTTTAAGCAAATTGGATTTGTCGTGCATTAGCAACAAAAAGGAATTTCACGAAAAATGTTAAATAAAACAAACAGAAACACCGCTATTTTATTAGCGCACTGCCCAGATAAAGCAGGCATTGTAGCCGTAGTAACCGATTTTTTGTATCGCAATCAAGGAAATATCATTAGCCTCGACCAACATGTGGATCAGGAAATTGACCAGTTTTTTATGAGGGTAGAGTGGGAACTGGATAATTTTTTAATTCCAAAGGAAAAAATTGATGATTATTTCAAAACACTGGTTGCCGACCGTTTTCAAATGACGTGGGAATTACACTTTTCCGACCGAAAGATAAAAATGGCAGTTTTGGTATCCAAAGTATCACATTGTATGTATGATATTTTGCAACGTTACATCTCTAAAGAATGGGACGTAGAATTATCGCTCATCATCAGTAATCATTTATCTTTAAAGCACATTGCTGAACGCTTTGAGATACCTTTCCATCATTTCCCTATTAATGGTCAAAACAAAGCGGAACAGGAGCGAAATGTTCTTTCTTTGCTTCAAAAATCTCAAATTGATTTGGTCATTTTAGCACGCTACATGCAAATCGTCGGTCATACCCTCATTGAACCGTATCAAAACAATATGATAAACATTCACCATTCTTTCCTCCCTGCTTTTGTAGGCGCAAAGCCTTATCATCAAGCCTATCAGAGAGGAGTGAAAGTGATTGGTGCAACAAGCCATTTTGTAACTGCAGATTTGGATGCTGGACCAATTATTGAGCAAGACGTAGTAAAAATAACCCATCGAGAAACAATTCAAGATTTGATTCGCAAAGGTAAGGATGTGGAAAAAACAGTGCTTTCTAAAGCCATTTGGTTAAAAATTAACCATCGAATTTTAGTTTATAAAAATCGAACGGTAATTTTTGAATAAAGAGCGCATGATTTCGTTAACGAATCAAAACATAATGTCTATTTTCTTTTGTTAAGAACTCGTAGTAATTCACTAAAATAGATTGTAATACATAAATTTATGTTGTAATGAAAAATGTAATCACACTCATAGTTGTTTTATTGCTATTTGCCGCTTGCCAAGAAGATACCTCTACAAAGACAACTTCCGAGCAGGCAACTAAGGAAGCCAAAAAAATGCCTGAAGTTCCAGTATTTGATAGAGATAGTGCATTTGAATATGTCAAAATTCAGACAGAATTTGGTCCTCGTGTGCCCAACACTGCGGCGCATCAGCAAGCTAAAAATTGGTTGGTGAATCAGTTAAAATCATTCGGTGCGGAAGTCATCGAACAGAATTTCAAAGTCACGGCTTACACCAAAGAGGTGTTAAATGCTACTAATATCATTGGTCAATACAACGCCAAAGCTAAAAATCGCATTATTCTGGCAGCTCATTGGGATAGCCGACACACTGCAGACCACGACCCAGACGAAGCAAACCATAAAGCACCAGTCATGGGTGCAGACGATGGCGCAAGCGGCGTAGGTGTACTACTGGAAATAGCGCGTCAACTTCAACTTCATCCCATTGATTTAGGCGTGGATATCATCCTTTTTGATGTAGAGGATTATGGCGACGGCGGCGACGATGGCGATTATACGACTTGGTGTTTGGGTTCTCAACATTGGTCAAGAAATCCACATGTGCCTGGTTACACCGCAAAATATGGCATTCTACTAGACATGGTCGGCGCAAAAGGCGCACGCTTCACTAAGGAAGAAATTTCAATGCGCTTTGCACCAAAATTGATGAATGACGTTTGGAAGTTAGCAGAAGCTATGGGCTATGGCAACTACTTTGTCAATACCACTACGCGTCAATATGTGGACGACCACTTTTTTGTAAATCAAATCGCAAAAATTCCGATGGGGGTTATTATCAATCGTCCACCAGATACAGAAACCCTATTCGTTAAACATTGGCATACCATAGAAGACACAATTGATAAAATTGACCTACGTACTTTGCGTGCAGTAGGGCAAGTGCTATTAGCAGCAATTTATAGAGAAGATGCGGGGCTGTTGTAATCTCCTTTTCACTGAAAATCAATGAAAGAAATTCTTTAACTTTGTTTTCATTGGCAACTCCCTTCAACTATGGCAGTCGAAAAATACATCAAAAACTACATCAATGGCGCATTAGTTCCCGCCATATCTGGTAAGTATTTAGATAACATTAATCCAGCAACGGGCAGGGTGTATGCCCAATTTCCAGACTGCAATAAGGATGATATAGGTCAGTCTATCGAATTTGCCATACGTGCTTTTCCAGAGTGGGCAGCTATGGAAGCAGAACGCCGTTGTAGAATGTTGCTGCGGATTGCGGACATTATTGAGCAAAACCTTTCCGACTACGCCAGAGCAGAATCCATTGATACAGGCAAACCTATGGCAATGTCTATAAGCAAAGATGTGCCTGAAGCCCAAGAATGTTTTCGTTACTACGCTACTGCATTAATGCACTACAACACCGCCCAAGCAGCGGATGAATTGGGTAGTTTTCAACTTTTCATGCGCCAACCGATAGGTGTAGTGGCTTGCATAGTTTCTTGGGAGATGCCTTTACTTTCGTTGTGTCAAAAAGTAGCACCTGCACTAGCAGCAGGAAATTGTGTGATAGCCAAGCCTTCTGAGCATACGCCTATGAGTGCATATCTGTTGGCGCAAGCCTGTGAAGAAGCGGGACTACCCAAGGGTGTATTTGCCATCATTCAAGGTAAGGATAGCCTGATTGAGGAAATTATAGAACACCCAAATATTAGTGCAATTTCTTTTACTGGCGATGTAGCAATCGGGAAGAAAATTATCGAAAATCCGATTGCCCACTTCAAAAAGCGAGCAATTAACATCGGGGGTAATAATCCTAATATTATTTTTGAGGATTGCCATTTCGACCAAATGATGATTGGCACATTGCGCTCTTCTTTTTCCAATAATGGTCATCTTCCACATCACACTTCGCGCATCTTGGTAGAAAGAAAACTCTACGAAAAATTCAAAACAGAACTCGTTAAACGCGCGCAATTTCTGAAAGTAGGCGACCCCTTTGCCAGCATCACGGACTTGGGAGCAATTATTTCAGAAGGGCAAATGAATAAATTAAAAAGTTGGATTACACTAGCCGAATTAGAAGGTGGCACGGTACTTTGTGGGGGTAAACCCTTAGAATTGACTGGCGACTTAGAGAAAGGCTTATTTTTTAGACCTGCCGTTATAGAGGGCGTAAACAATGAATCGAAATTGAATCAGGAGCCTATCTTCGGACCAATTGTCAGCCTTCAAGTATTTGATACATTGGAGGAAGTCGTAGCTTTGGCAAATTCAACTCAATATGGACTTTCTGCCTCTATTTGGACAAAAGATTTGAGTAAAGCTAGCCAAACTGCAAGACAACTTA
>CALDYY010000119.1 GCA_937944245.1 uncultured Saprospiraceae bacterium
GGTATAAATGCTTGTTTGAGCTTTGAATGATTCATATTAAAAACAACTAAACCATAGTCCTTGAACAATTCATGCAAAAATGCCTGTGTTGCTGTGCCATAGGTTGAATGCGTAGTGAAGCAGTGTTCGATAAGCTGAAAAATATGCTGTGCCCGCTCGGAGTTCCCTAGCACCATTTTGAGTTCTTCTAAAACTGTTTTCAGAGAAGCGGTGCTCATTTGTCCAACTGCACCTGATTCCTCATTTTGCCAAATTATTTTTTTCCCAAATAAATGTAAGTGATTAATTTCATCAAAGTCATGGTCTTCATTGCCGAGTACAAAAGTAGGTACAATATGGTGTTCAGGATAGTTTTGATTGAGTTGTTCTGCTAAATTAATGGTAGAAAATATTTTGTAGATAAAGTAAAGCGGTCCTGTGAAAAGGCTTGGCTGATGAGCAGTTACTACTGTAAATGTATTGGGGTGAGCTAAGGATTGAATTTGTTGCGCCACTAATTTATGTGCAGAAAAATCATGATATTGCTCTTCTAAGACTTTCACTAAAATAGCTCTATCTGTGGATTGTTGTGCTTTATCTTTCATCACTTGATTAAAAGATTCTAGGGCAACTTCATATTTGTAAAAGGGTCTGAGTGTTGAGTGAGCATTCACATATGCAACGTCGCGTTCACTGAATTGGGGGATTTCTTGAAAAGGCAGTTGTTTTATTTTCATTAACTTGATGAATTATATTTAGTGTCAGGTTGATCTTAACAATGTATGCCTGCAAGAACATTTTAACCTTTGGTAAAGATTGTTCGCAGGTAACTATTTTATCATCTATCAATAGTGTGAAAAGCGAAAAATAACAATAAATGTTCATACATGAATACGAAAAAGTAAAAATGGAAATATTGGGTTCGTTAACTATTCTAATGGAAACTGCTGATTACATTGTGGTGGATAAACCCGCTGGTTGGATTGTGGAGCAAAATCCATTTAAAGCCCAAAGTGTTGAGGCGGTGCTGATTAAGTATTTGGCACAAAAGAAAAAAAATCCTTTTGTAGGTATCGTACATCGTTTAGATAAAGTTACATCGGGAGTGATGATTGTTGCAAAGAAGAAAAGTGTACTAAAATTACTAAATCAGCAATTTGCTACAAGGCAGATTAAAAAGGAATATTTGGCTATTGTGGAAAATCGCCCTGCATTAGTGGAGGCAGAATTGGTACATTGGCTAGAGAAAGACCAAAAAAATAAACAGGCAATTTTATACAATACACCCAAAAAGGAAACTACACAATGTCATTTGACGTATAAAATATTGAATTCAAAAGATGAATTAACTTTATTACAAATTCAGCCTTCGACAGGAAAATTTCATCAAATAAGAGCGCAATTGTCATCCATTGCTTGTCCTATTTTAGGGGATATTAAGTATGGTTCAACCAAAAAATATGAAGAAAATGGGATTGCACTTCATGCGTTTTCACTAGAATTTAACGATATTGAGCAACAAAATATACAGAAGGTTACGGTAAATCCCCCGAAGAATAAATGGTGGGACTTGCTAAGGTCAAAATAATTCAATAATGCTTTGAGAAAAAATAAAAGAACTACTGATTTTTAACAATAAGTTAATATTAAATTTAATGAAATAGCCCTGTAAATTGCTTAATATTAGCCTTTGTAAATGGAACGTGCTGATTGAGGTAACGCCAAGACCAAAAATGAAAAAATGAAAAGATATAGCTATGATAATCAGTTTTTTATGTCCTTAGCAATTTAAAGTAACTTATTCAATTATATCATCATTTAAACATCAAATCAGCATGAATCTTCAGCAACATCTTATACAACTCGATGAATTAGTTGTACAAGGCAAATTTCTGGAGGCAATTGACCGCTTTTTCCATAGCGATGTCATATGCTACTCCACACCTGACGATGCCATTTACGGAAACGCGGCTAAAAGGCAGTCCATTCAAAACTTTTTTAACCAGATTTCTGCCGTCAACAACATCGTATTACATAGTCAAGCGGTTGGCGATGATGTAACTATGTCAGAAATGACCTTTGATTTTACACTGAAAAGTGGTAAGAGTTTAGTCTGGAATGAGGTTATTCGTAGAACGTGGCTGAATGGTCAAGTAATTGAGGAAAAATATTACACTTGCGAGTGTAATGAGCATGAGCGTGAAAATACAATAGCACACCCTTCAAGTTTATTTGCCCTTCGTTACCCACAAACAATTGTGGCAGAGGAGATAAAGCAAGAATTAGTCGTTGAACCTATACTCGAAGGCAATCTTTTTGATTCTACTAGAGAGTTAGGAACTATTGACCACATTGAAGAATCTTTCGAGACGAATAACATTATCATTTCTACACCTGAAATTACAGAACAACCAGAAGAAGCATCTTACAGTCCGACTTTTGCCTCTTTTATTGGGGAGATGCCTACCATAGAAGATACAGTAGAATTTAACGAAAATGCAGGCTTTGAAGCAGCAGCTTCATTTGTGAGTAATACAACAGAAATAGAACTGCCTGAAGTACCTATGCCAGAAGCGCAAAACTTTATCAGTGAAGGTATGATAAGTGAAATGGAAACAGAAACAGTATTTGATACAGCTACCCTTGATACAGACACGGAGGCAGCTCCAGAGGAAACAACTGCACCAGAGGGAGCATCTGTTTTTGCTGCTGACCGAGTAATTCTGAAGGGAATGGCAGTGAATCAAATGATTCCAGATGATTTTGCTGTGCCTTTGATTAGCGCAATGAACTTCACTAACGAGGGAACAGTGAATAAATTGGGCTTAAACATTAATATCGAACATCCCTTTATTCAGGATTTGATTGTAAAATTAGTTGCTCCTTCAGGCAAATCAGTTATTGTTCATAACAGAGAAGGTATTGTAGATAATAGCATCCGAAATATACAAAGAGCTTACGGTCCAGAGTATTTTGATATAATGAAAGGCGAAGCTATTCAAGGTGAATGGAAATTGGAAGTTTCTGACAATTCTAAGCGCGACACAGGCAGACTAAATGGCTGGAGCGTTTATATTCTGCCAGAAGAACAAGAGGCAATAGTAGCGGATGCATCAGCAACTCAAAACGAAAACATCACGAGTATGGAAGAAGCACCAGCACCTATTTCCTTTAGCTCAACATTTACTTCCTTTGTAGATGAAACAGTAGTAAATGCACAGGAAACAAATGTACCTGTAATAGAAACTTCTTCTTTTAGTTCATCTGGTTTTATGTCTTTTTACAATGAGCCAACTACGCAAGAAGAGCCAGCTCCTGCTAGAGAAGAAATAACAATCGAGGAAACAGTTGTTGCTCCTGTTGAGGAACAAGTTGTTACATCAAGCACTATCATAGAAGAAGCAGTAACACCGAATCTGGTTTATGCTGGCACAGAAGCTACTACCAACGTATTACAAGAATACACTCGTCTTTCAGGTAGTAATGTGTTGAGCCAAATTGTACTGGTAAACGAGGTAATTCCTGATAATTACGGTGCTTTGGTAAGCAGAATGCGCTTTTCCACGCAGCGTTTGGTCAATCAACTCGATTTAGAAGTTGACATTGATCACCCTTGTGTTAGTGATTTAGTTATCAGTTTAATTGCGCCTTCTGGAAAATCAGTCTTGATTCACAATAGAGAAGGAGGTAGAACAGAAAACTTAAAGCGTGTTTATGGTACTTCTTTTTTTGAATCTTTTGTAGGTGAGCCTGTTGCAGGTGACTGGAAACTAGAAGTATTTGACAAAGCTATCACTGACGTTGGAAAATTAAATCATTGGAGCTTACGCATCTTGCCGGGCGATGAAATTATCGCAGACGCTATCGAAGAAGCACCAACAACATTTGCTCAAGAAGTAGTAAATAGTGGAATTGCTATGTCTGCTTTAGAGGCATCTATTGAGGCTGGTGTAACAACTACTCAAGAAGTTGAAGAAGTAACTTCAGAGGAAGTAATTACGGTAGAAGTCGCTAGTGAAGATAGTGGCTCTGTTATGGGCTCGAATGTACAAATTATTGAAATTCAGGTGAATGAAGTTATTCCCGACAATCAAGATACACCTTTGGTTTCTTCTGTTTTGCTTTCTAATCAAAGCACAGTAAAGGATTTAGGCTTATTTGTAGATATTGAGCATCCTTTTTGTACCGATTTGCAAATCATCTTGGAAGCACCATCAGGAAAATCAGCAGTAGTTTATGACAGAGAAGGAGGATTTTCTAACAACATGATTCATTATTTCAATAGTGAATTTTTTCCCGATTTAATTGGCGAAGCTATTCAAGGGGAATGGCGTTTAAAAATATATGACTTTGCGCCACGCGATGAAGGTAAATTGAACGTTTGGCGTTTATATGTACTACCAGCGTAAGCGAATAAAGACATAATAACAAAACCTGAAAAGTCTTTTGACTTTTCAGGTTTTTGTTTTTTGTATCCGCTAAAACGGAATATCATCCGTATCATTCATTTTAGAAGGCAGTTTAATGACATTACTTTCATAAGTGGCATTACCCAAATCATCCAAAGAAAAATCATCTAAATCAGAGAATTTTGCAAACTGCTCTGTGAATTTTAGACGCACTGTTTTGGTGGCTCCATGACGGTTTTTAGCAAAAATAATTTCTGCTACGCCTTTCAATGAATCGCCATTTTCATCCTCTGTAATTTGGTAATACTCAGGACGATAGATGAAAGAAACCATATCCGCGTCCTGTTCTATTGAATTATGAACGATTATATCGTTGGCTAAAAAATTGTGTACCCCCTCTACTGTAGCGTCATATACTTTTTGTACCCCCAAAGATTTGATAGATACGATCTCATCCCAATATACATCAGAGTTTGCTAATACCTCAAGAGATTGATCCTGTAAAACTGATGCAACTTTAGTGAGTCGCTTTCTAGATATAGCTGTTTTGTAGGTTGCTGAAGATTTTGCTATTGCAAGTATCTCTGCAAACTGAGATTGAGAGATGCCTTTACTTTTTAAAGTCGGTTTTACCATTAAATCCCAGCATTCTTGAGGAATGGTATCATAATTAGGATTAGCTTGAATATGAGTAAAGGCTTCCCTCATATCTTGGATTACATCACCACGCTTTCCATGGCAACCAACCTTATTTAAAAAAGTTAATTGCTGCTCTTTACCTTGAATAGCAACGTGATAATTATCTCTATGCTTGCCTTGGCTAACTCTTCTCATCGTGCTGTTAATCCCTAATCTTAACAAAAGATGCTGAACTTGCTGTGCTAATTTCAGGCTTGAGCTTGCATAGTAAATAGCTGAAGCGGGTTTTCTATTAGGTAATATTTTCCAACTTATATTTCCGTCAGTAGCCCAAAGATGTTTCAGAAAAATAGCTATATGTTGTTCATCAGATAAGAAAACACCTTCAGGAATCTCTTTTTCATAGGAGCGTTCTCTCGATAGACCTAATTTATCATACCATATTGTTATAGGATGTTTCTTACCATGCGTGAGATGGTAAGGACTTTTTAGGTAGGTATGCCACCAGTTTTTCTGCTCGACAACATTTGCTGAAATGTCAAACAGGGCTTCTGCTTTCTGATTAACAATTTTGATGTTTTCTATATCAGCACTTGTGTAATGATAAGGTTGCTCTGGTAATATACAACCATCTCCTATCAAGTGCGCTAGTAATATCAGTTCATCTTCTTTTAAAGAATTTTTAGGGGTTTCAGTAGTAATTTTTCTAGCAATCGCAATTCGATTTTTTATTTGCAGTTGTTCTAGTGGAGTCCAGCCTGATAATGTTCTAAAAGGATGATTAGCGCTTGCTTTTATAGTCCTGCCTGAGCGGGTAGTTAATTCAAATACTTCTTTTTCCCCAGAAAAAAAGGCTCTGGATAAAGTATGCTTTGAAATAGTGTAATCCTCATTCATGGCAAGGATAGGAACGAGTGTTTGCTCCTTGCGATTGGCTAATTGCTCAATTGCCATTAGTGCGCCAGTTTCTGCATGAATTAGTAAAGCATCTCCAGTAAGACAACCTGATTCTCTCAAATCGGACAACTGTGGACGCTTCGTGCCTCCACGTACCTCTACTGCACGGCTCAACTGGGAAAGTGCAATGACGGGGACATTTAGTTCCTTTGCCAATGCCTTTAATGAACGAGAAATACCACTTACCTCCTGTTCGCGATTACCACCACGATTACCATCGCTATTGCCTGTCATCAACTGCAAGTAGTCAATAATAACCATTTCAATATTATGCAATTTTTTCAATCGGCGGCATTTAGCACGCAATTCAAAAATACTAATACTCGGAGTGTCGTCAATAAAAATAGGAACTTCACTCATCCGTTCAATCGCTATACTGAGTTGCTTCCATTCGTAATCTTCTAGCTGACCGCTGCGTAGTTTATGTGCTGAAATTTCTGTTTCTAGCGAAATTAAACGCTGCACCAATTGAAGACTAGACATTTCAAGCGAAAAAACAGCAATTGGTTTTTCATACATAGAAGCAGTATTGCGCGCCATAGAAAGAATAAATGCAGTTTTTCCCATCCCGGGTCTAGCCGCAATGATAATGAGGTCGGAACGCTGAAAACCAGAAGTAAGATTATCCACTTCCTTGAAACCTGTAGGAATACCAGTCAAGCCAGCTTCTTGTTCTTTGAGGTCTTCTAAGGATTTAATGAATTTACTTGCCAGCGAACCCATACTTTCGTAACTGCTGTTCAAGTTGTTTTGGGTAATTTCAAATAGACCCTGTTCAGCACTATCAAGCAATTCAAATACATCTGTGGTGTCCTCGTAAGCATTTTTGATGACTTTCGTGGAAATGCGAATTAATTCCCGCTGAATGTATTTTTGTGCTACAATCCTTGCATGATACTCAATATTGGCTGCTGAAGCCACCTTTCGCGTTAGCTCCACAATATAATGTGGTCCACCTACGGCTTCTAAGTCGCCTTGTTTGCGCAAACCTTCTGTAACGGTTAGCAAATCAATAGGATAGGACATTTCAAATAAGCCTCGCATGGCTTGGTATATCTTTTGGTGAGCATCTTTGTAAAAACTATCGGGTCGCAAAATATCCAGCACAATAGCAAAGGCATCTTTATCTAGCATGATTGCCCCTAAAATAGCTTCCTCCAAAGGTACAGCTTGTGGTGGCAGTTTTCCATACATAGCAGGGGTGCTATCCTCAGTGGCTTTGTTCACAGAGCGAAGATTTCTTAAACCTTTTGCATCGTCTTTGTTGTATTCTGCCATCTATGCTATTCGTTGTTTTACTTAATTTAAAAAGATAAGGTGAATTTAATTAAGAAACAAATAGTTGTCCTTTTTCACTAGGTTAAAATCAAATATAGGCGATATTAACGTAGCATGTCTATTAAGTTTTCCAATAGTCTTTGCTAAGAAAGAAGGAATAAGTGTGGAAAACCACACTTGTTTTTGTGGAAAACCCAATTAATAAACCGTAGAGATTATCTAAAAAAAAGCTAAAGAACTGATGAATAGCTAATTATTGGGGATAGACTACTTACCGAAAAAACTTAATTGTACCAAAAAACTGTGGAAAACTTTTAGAGCTTGTTTAAACATGCTCTTAGTCCAATTCAAGCACTTCATCCTTTGATAGGGCTTTGTAACGTCCTTTACCAAACTTTGTACCATTAAATTGAACCGTCTTTTTCAAAATTTCTTGCTGTTCTTCAGGTAACTGAATGAAATCACTGCACTTTTTTGAACAGCATTTATCATAAGTTTCTGCACATTCCTCGCATTGAATAAATAGGATGTGGCAAGCATCATTAGCGCAGTTCACATGTACATCACAAGGTTTTCCACATTGATGGCATTTAGCGACCACAGTTTCGCTAATTTGTTCTCCCATGCGTTCATCAAACACAAAGTTTTTCCCTACAAATTTATTTTCTAAACCCAATTCTTGGCATTGCTTAGCATAATTAATAATGCCTCCTTCTACCATAAACACATTGCGGAAACCTTTGTGCAAATAGTAAGCACTTGCCTTTTCACAGCGAATGCCTCCCGTGCAATACATCACGATATTTTCTTCTTTTTTGTTTGCTAGCATTTTCTCTACTACGGGTAGTGCTTCTCTAAACGTTTCTACATCTGGACGGATAGCACCTTCAAAATAACCCACTTCACTTTCGTAGTGATTGCGCATATCCACAACAATCGTATTCGGGTCGTTGGTCAACTCATTGTATTCTTTGGCATTTAGTCCTTTACCCCTCTTAGTAGCATCAAAAGTGGCATCGTTTAAGCCATCAGCTACGATTTTTTCTCTTACTTTTATTTTTAGTTTGTAAAAGGATTTGCCATTGTCTTTTACGGCAATATTCAAGCGAATATTTTTTAAAAAATCAATGCTATCTAAATAATTTTTGAACGCTTCAAATTGCTCATTGGGAACGGAAATTTGAGCATTCACCCCTTCCTGAGCAACGTAGATTCGACCAAAAATACCATATTGAGCCAACCCTAAGTAGAATTGGTCTCGAAATTCGGCAGGGTTTTCGATACGAGCATATTGATAAAATGAAAGTGTCGTGCGGTTTTGTGCACTTTGAAGCATACGCTGCTTCAATTCGTCATTATTGACGAGATTATATAATCTTTTCATAACTAACGGGACAATCGCAAATTGTCTGTCAATGATGGTAAAATAAATGTAAAGATATGCGATTTTTTCTTGCCGTGCAAAAAAAATAGTCCCGTTAGTTTGTCCTTTCTCTAAGATTTTGAATCCAAACGCTGTAGGTTCAAATTTTCTATGATGTGAATTAATTGACTTGCCATTTTTGGTATGTTGCTATATTGAGTGCGTTCGATGGCTTTTGCCCAAGCGTGATAGTCATTGCCGAGTTCCAAGAATTGCACATTTGGTCCTGTTGTCAAAAACAGAGAATGATCTCTAAAACTTGTCCAAGGTTTATCATATTGGCGATAGCATTCTTTTTTAAACCAAAATGTTTCTCCTTGCCAATTATCAGTACAAGGTAAAGCAAAATAATTGTGCCCTTGTTTGGCTAAGTCATTAGTGCCTGCTTGACTTTGCAGCAATGCGTTTGCCACTATAATGGATACTGGAATCCCATACTTCTGCGCTTCGGCTTGTGCTATTTTGATAAACCGATTGAGAAAAGCGTCTATTTCTGCCACGTCTATTTCCTTGAGTGGATTTTTTCCCGAGCGAGTGCCTAGTATGGGGAAATTAGAAAAACGCTCCATCAAAGAAGATTCTTTTTTAACAGTGGTAATGTCTTCAGATAGGTAGGGTTGTTCTTTCTGTTTTACTTGCTGGACAGGATTTTCTTTATTTTGCTCTTTCAGCATTGGGCTTGGTGTTCTGAAATGGATACCAAAACTAATGTCCTTTTTTGACAATAGAAATAGCAATATACTGAACAGCAATACCTTAACGCCATGTTGTCTAAGAAAATAAATCGTCGTTTGCGCTATCATTACGCTCCATCGTTTTACCATTGTCAAAAATATTTAGTACAACAAATTTAAAACAAAATGTTTTAAAAAACAAATAGTTTTATTTATTTTTTCTGAATTTGCATCCAAGTACCAAATCTGTAATAATTTGATGGATTGTAAAGATAGAATAAGAAGGTAAATTAATATGTTTAATATATTGATTATTAATATTTTAGTTGATAAAATTGTTTGAAAACAGCCTGGTTGAGGAGATAATAAATACCATTTTTGTCATAGATGTATTAAGAAATCGTCTATATATTTGTTATGGAATTAAAACAGCAGACCACTTTCTCATTCAAATTGATCTGATACTTTTTTTAGTAAATTAAGACACTTTTTTGAAGTAATTTTTTAACATTCAAAAACACTTGCTATATGACATACCTGTTGTACTACCTAAAAGGCAATTCATTAATTGCTATCTCGAGTATTTCACTTATCGCTTTTTCAAGCATGGCTATGATTAACGGAGTAAAATCGAATTTATATTCCTTTAAAGTTGCTCAGATAGAGCAACATACGCATCTTTCTTGGGTAGCTTTCTCAGAAAATGCAAATCAGGTTTTTACATTAGAGCGAAGTATGGATGAAGTTTCTTTTGAAGTAATAGCAACCATTCAGGCGGAAGAAGAATTTGAAGTTCCAGTATCTTATCATCACAATGATGAATCTGTGAAGGTGGGTACGAAATATGCTTATCGTTTAAAGTACGTCAATAAAGACGGAGAAGAGGCTTACTCCAGCATTGTTCCAATACTTGTTGCACACCATCCAGTTATGGCTGGCACTGGAAAACGCATTAATTAATAGAGGCTATTCTTAAAGCCAACCGATTACACTTTTGTTTATGTTTGAACTGTTGATTCGTTTACTTTAAAACGAGCAACAGTTCAACTTATGTAGATACTAAACAATTTTAGCTCCTAGCAAACCATCAGGAATATCAAAAGAATGAACTAATGCCAAGGCATCAATGCGAACAGCAGCACAAAGTTCATCCACCAATCGGCGAACAGCTTTGGTTTTAACACTTTCCATGTAGCCTTGCTCTAAGAACCAACCTTTATGCTGCTCAATCGTATGCAAAGCATATAAATCGCAAAGGTGTTTCAATACATTTTTAAGCGATAGGTCTTCTTGGCGATTGACTACGCTCATAAATTCTTCCAAAACCGTTCTTTCCACAAAAGCTTCTGCCAATGCCAGCATATGGGTTTGGCAATTCAACGCTGCATCATAAGCGCTCATCCCTTGCTTTATCAAGCCTCGCACTCGCTGACTTACTGAAATTTTCAAGCGATTTTCGCGATATAAAAGTGCTTGAAAGTGAGTGTTGCTATCTAATAAATGTTCTCTACTCGTGCGACGAACCGTAATAGGATTCATTTCGGCGATGGTCGTTGTGACGCGCTCGCCCACAAATCGGAGCATCCCTGTTACGCCTTCCTCGTTAAATTCATTGCGGAATTTGGTCAATACGCCTTTAGCGACCAGCATCATTAGTACGGTATTATCCCCTTCAAAAGTAGTAAAAATCTCAGTGTCGCCTTTTAAGGCAGTAAAGCGATTTTCGGATAAGTAGCCTTTTCCGCCACAAGCCTCTCGGCATTCCTGCAAGGTAGTAGTGGTAAACCAAGTGGCATAGGCTTTCATCCCTGCTGCCAAAGTCTCTATTTCTCGAATGTCCTCTTCTTTGTTTGACAAGTAGCGTTCTGTTAGGTGTTGTAAACCGAAATGAATAGCATACGTCTTTGCCAGAAGTGGCATTAATCTTCGTTGATGACTTGGATAGTCTAGTAACAAAGTCTCTGATTCCGTAAAATTCGGTCCGAATTGTCGGCGTTTCAGTGCATAACGTACTGCTATGGCTAAACCAGATTTAGCAGCACTTAAACCACCTCGCGGTACACATACACGCCCGCCTACTAGCGTCCCTAGCATCGTGAAGAACCTACTTGAGGGATTTTCGATAGGACTACTATAGTTGCCCTGCTCATCAATGTTGCCAAAGCGATTCAATAAATTTTCTCTTGGCACACGTACATGATTAAACCAAATTTTGCCATTGTCCACGCCATTTAATCCCATTTTGTAACCATTGTCCTCCACTTTAATGCCTGGCAGCAATTCGTGTGCTTCGTTGCGCAAAGGCACCAGTACAGCATGTACGCCATGGTTTTCTCCATTTACTATCAGTTGGCAGAATACAGAAGCCAATTTTGCATCTAAGGCATTTCCGATATATTCTTTGCCTGCACTTATCCTTGGCGAATGGACAATCAGTTCATCTGTTTGTGCATCGTAAGTAGCAGTGGTTTCTAGTTGACGGACGTTTGAGCCATGTCCCGTTTCTGTCATGGCAAAGCAACCCAATAATTCGAGTATTCCCGTAGGTTTTAGATATTTGCTATGATGCTTTTCTGTGCCTAAGTGATGGATACTTCCGCCAAACAATCCAAATTGAACACCAAATTTTATTTGTAAACTACCATCAAATAGCCCAAGTGTTTCAAACACAGCCGCATATGCCCCCATGTCGTCTTGTCCACCATACGCTTTAGGGTAGGCAAGTGCACCCCAGCCTTGAGCTGCCAATGCTTTTAAACCTGATCGTACCATATTTCTATGGTCTTCTTTGAGTGGTGAATGCGCTCTATCAAAAACGGGGTCTTGCAATAAAACTTTTACGCTATGGATGAGGTCAGCATATTTGCCCTGCAATAAAGCTGCCATGTCTTTTGCATCGAAGCGAGCGTTTACTGTTTCAATTAGAATTTGTTCCTCATCGTCTAAATTGCTGTGAAAGATACGTTTGTAAGTGTCTATCTTTATTAGCCCTAAAGAGGTTTCTAGTTCTTCCAACGCTTGGCGCGTTTCAGGAGCTACCAATTTAAAGGTTGAAGGTTGATGAATATATTGCACTGCACTTTGACGTGCCATTTCTATGCCCAAGTTCACCAACGATTTTTTGTCGCTTACTGAAAGATGTTGTGATGCTTCCTGCAATTTCAATTCCCAGTGTTTGAATAATTCTCGCGAAGGTGGTTGCGTTGGATTCATCCATCGTTTAAGAATGGCTTTTTCTTGTGCATCTAAAAAATTGAGTTCATCCATTTTGGATTGTAATAGTTTTACTTCGCTTGGGCTTAGGACTCTATCCGCCCATGCCACATAAAACATAGGCAATAAGCTCTCAATAGCTGGCGTGTAGAAGGTTGAAGTAGCAGGATTTTCACTCATAAGTTTAAAAAGTATGTTCCGAAATGATAAAAGTTGATGGACTAGGAATAAATATATTGTTCTTAAAAAACAACTTGATTCCGAATTAGGTTTGGATAAAAGTATTATTGGAGTAAATAGTTACAATTTCAATGAAAATGTTAACACTAAAAAGTAATGTAAAGAATAACCTTTACACTAGCTTCACTGTTTGCGATTAGTATAATGTTAATCGTCGAAATAGAAAAACTATTTATCTTTACCATGTATTTGCTAGGTTTCTCTGTAAAATTTGTTTTTGAAATCAACGTTTCAGCAGTGGATTTTGAAAGACAAAAAATGCGTGCTAGTATTTTTGCAAAAAAAATTTAATCATTTTATGCAAGGTCATCTACTAATTTTAATGCTATTTTTTTTGCTTTCCCTGACAAAAGGATTGGCGCAAGAAGCATCTGTAACCAGATTAGGAGAGACTGGTCTTTGGAATGGATTATATATAAAAGCAAAGTTAAATAATAAAATAGGGTATTACGGCGAACATCACTATCGTTTAAGAAATAGTGAAGACAATCTCTATGATTTTGTGGGGCGCGTTCGCCAAATTTATAATAGAGCAGGGGTTAATATCTTTTTTAATCCAAATTTTGAAGCGGTTATAGGGCCTACCTTAGTGTTCAACTATACTCCTAGTCCAGGCGACGTAAAATTTGAAAAAATAACTTTAGAGCCTAGAATATGGCATCAATGGTTATTTCTAATGCCGTACATGGGTAGGGTCAAGATGTACCATCAATTTCGATTTGAACACCGTTGGAAAAGAGACAATAGAATTGATGCACCTTTTGAATACACGGATCGTTTCAGGTACAAAGTTTTTGCATATATTCCAATTAACAAGAAAAAAATAGAAGAAAAAACGTTTTTTATTTCGCCAAGTGCTGAAATATTCATGCACTCAGGAGAATCCATTGTCTTCAATCCATTTGAAGACTTCAGAACCTATAATGGTGTTGGGTACGTCCTTAATAATAATGTTACTTTTTTTGGAGGGCATATGTGGACGCTAGGTCAACAGCGCACAGGTTTTGAATATCGAACAAGCCATATTATAAGGCTTAATGTGTTTTTAGGTTTTGATTGGCGCAAAGTAGAAAATAAACTACCTACGATTAACTTAGGCTATTAAACTTCAACTTTTACAAAATGGATAACAAGAAAAATGTAAGGAGATTTATCTCAATAATAGCTGTTTTATTAATAATTAGTTTGACAGCGGGTCTATTGTTTGTCGCTAAGG
Source organism: uncultured Saprospiraceae bacterium (assembly GCA_937944245.1). Taxonomy (GTDB): domain Bacteria; phylum Bacteroidota; class Bacteroidia; order Chitinophagales; family Saprospiraceae; genus JAAUTG01. The sequence continues at coordinate 14,029 of CALDYY010000119.1, forward strand.
AGAGAAAAGAATATAAATTCAATTACGAGGAAAGTGTGGTTAAGTATAATGAAGCAGAAAAATATAATGGAGTTCTAGAAAAAGGTATTAATGCCATTCTGTATAGTGAGCACAATGATGCACTGGGTTATTTTAAAATAGCGGATAGTCTTGCTGCCAATAATCATTACTATAATCAGGTTAATGAGTTTATTAACGGTATGAATGTTCAGTCCGATAGCTTATCCTTGCTTAAGCAGCAAGCAAAATCCTTATTGTTTTCCTATAAAAACCAGCAAAATCAAATTTCTAATTTAAAATCAAAAATTCAACGTACAGAAAAGATAGTAGATAGTCTTGATGACAATTATACCAACTCCCTTGCCCAATTAAATAGGATAGCCACAGAACTGGACAATGCAATTACACAGCTAGTGGAAAAATCATCGGAAAATCTGGAACTAGCTGAAACCATTGATAAACTCAAGAATAATTTTGGTGAAATTAGTTTCAAAACAGAAACAGGTGTAATTATCAACTACATCGGAGAGCTAAAGGATGGGAAAGCGGTAGGTTATGGTGTTGGTTTCTACGATACAGGTAGCCATTACATTGGCGATTGGAAAGACAATAAAAGAGATGGGCAAGGGAAGTATTACTGGAAAAATGGAGATTACTTCGTTGGACAATTTTATAAGGATAAAAAGCAGGGGTTTGGTATTTATTATTTTATTTCTGGTGAACGCTATGAAGGAAATTGGTATAATGACCTCCGCGAGGGCTATGGTGAAATGCTTTCTGACAAAGATAAGCTCCTTGTGAAAGGTACTTGGAAAGAAGATAAAATAGTGAACAATGAAAGTAAAACAGTAAAACAAAAGTAATTGAATTATAAATCCAACAAAAATTGCATGGTATCCACGCCATCAGCATAGTCCCACAAATTGGGATATTGCGCTTTGCCTAGAGGCTTGGTAGTTAATTGATTAAGTGACATTTTGGAAACAATTACTTGTATTTGGTCAGATTTGGATAGTAACATTTGTTCTAAAACGTTAGAATCGTCATAAAATTCGTAATATAAATTAGCAACAGGTGAATTTAAGCTCTCCTCCTCTCGCAGCATCACGCAACCATTAGCAAGATATTTGACTCGATTGATAATGTAAATGGCATAGTGATAATCAAAATTATTTTTGTATTTCGAGTGCATTACAAGTGCTTTGTACTCGTGTAATGCTTCCAGCAGTAATTCAAAATTATAACCTTTGGGAACATATAGTTTGGATACATTTCTACAACCTAAACCAAAATACTGAAATACATCCTTGCCTAATTCGACTAAATCATCAAAAGATTCCGTACCATCCAAGATAGCTATTCCGTTTCTATTCTTACGAATAATATTTGGATATTTTCCAAAATAACTTTCAAAATAACGTGCTGAATTGTTACTTCCTGTTGCAATAATGGCATCAAAACCACTCAAGCGTTCCACAATCTGAAAATAGTCGCTTGTTGTAGTATCTAATTGATTCAATATTTTGATTAAATGAGGCAAGACATATTTGTCTTTTTCAGAAAGTTTAATCATGGCTCTATGCCCTGACATAAAAACGGTGAGTACATCGTGAAATCCTACCATTGGAATATTGCCTGCCATAATTAAACCAACTGTTTTAGGGGTTTTATGATCTAGCATAGCATATCGGCTCAACCATTGGTGTAGTAGGTCATTATCTAAAAAGTAATTAGCAATGGCTTGAATAGCTTGTTGCTGATTTTCGATGGTAAACCAGTTGTTTTCTTTATAAGTGCGGTCTAGGATGGCATTGAAATAGTCATTATTGCTTTTCAGATATTCACCAAGCCGCACCATCACTTCAATGCGTTGTTCTAATCTCATTCCAACGTTTTTTTATTGCTGCAATACCCAACGCCTGAAGGCGCACAATGTTTTGTTGCGGAATATCCTCCACATTTGGAAAAGTATCTACTGCTTTGCTGACACTTTCTTCACGCAAAATGTGCAACATTGGAAAAGGCGAGCGATTGGTGTAGTTTTCCACATCGTCAGGGGAAGTACCTTCAAATTGATAGTCAGGATGAAAAGAGGCAATTTGAAAAATGCCTTCCAGTCCGATTTCCTCTAAAAGTTGCTCCGTGACTTCTAGAAATAGAAGATACTCCTGAAAATCGTTTAGTAAATTAGGATGAATGATTAGCGTAGTTTCTACTTCGGGGTTATTTTTTAGATAGGCTAATTCTCGAAAAAGTGTTTTAGCCAATTCGTCTATATCATCACTTTCTTCCAACGCATAGCGGATACGCTCTTGCGTGAAAGGTGCTTTGGCAAAAGGGCAAAAATTCATGCCAACAATAAATTCTTTTACCCAACTCTGGGTAATGGTGATTACATTCATCCGACAATTTTTATTTTGCTAAATCCATTACTGCTTTTTTGAACCACTATTTGTGTAGTAATACGCTCTTTTAAAGCTTTGACGTGCGAAATTACACCAATTGTTTTTCCTGTGGACTGCAAATTTTCTAAAGTGCTGATAGCAACATCCAAACTCGCATCGTCCAAAGTGCCAAAACCCTCATCAATAAAGAGGGAATGAATCCGAATATTGCTGCCCACCAAATTGGATAACGCCAAAGCTAATGCTAAACTAATTAAAAAACTTTCACCGCCAGAGAGCGTATTCATCGAACGGCGATTGTTGGCTTGGTAGCGGTCAATGATGTCCATGGCAAGTGCTTCTCCGGGTTGTTTTTGAATATGGTATCGGTCGTTGAGTTGTTTCAAATGACGATTGGCATGGACGATAAGTTGCTGAAGGGTAATGTTTTGTGCAAAAACTCTAAATTTTTGTCCGCTTTTCATTCCAATTAAATCATTCAGTTTCTTCCACCGTAAATAGATTGCTTGTTGTTGTGCAAGTTGTGCGGTTAATGCTTCTGCTTGTGCTGCCTTTTGTTCATGTTGTGTTACTCGCTCGTCTAATTTTCCGATGTCTTGTTGTACTTGCTCATATGATTGATCAAGTTGCTGTTTTTCTTGTGCTAATGAGGATTCAATCGGTATGTCTTTTGCCTTTGCCTTTTCTAAAGCTATTTCATTTTCTAGTTCAGCCAACTGCTGCGTAATTTTCATTCGAGCATGGTCTAGTTTTTCTTTTTCAAGTTGGATTATTTGCGCTTCTTCATCACTCAATATAGCTTGGCGCAAGGCTTTCAATGAATCGAAATTAGGTTGTATTTGTGCTAATAAGATTGTTTGCTGTTTTTTTCCTTTGGTCTTTATTTCGCCTAATTGCTTATCAGAGGCAGTTCTTTGTGTGTTTAGGGTAATTAGTGATTCACTAATTTTTCTGATTTTATCTTGTAAATCAATGAGTTGGCGTTCTTGTTGTTCTTTTTGGTTAGCGTTTTTTTGTCGTTCTTGTTCAGGGTCTTTGTCTTCAAACCAATCATAGCGTTGTTGCTGCTTCAAAAGCAACGCTGTTTTCAAAGCAGCATTTTGTACTTCTTGCGATTGCAACTCCTCTCTTCGTTCTGATAAATTGTTTTCACAATTTGCCAATTCTTGTTCTAGTAGTTGTCGCTCATGTGTTAATTTTGTCAATGCCTCTTTTTTTGATGAATAGCTTTGCACTTCTTCCACTAATGTTGCCATGCCTTTTGCGTTAAGTTCTTCTATTGATTTGCCATAGTTAGATAAAATTTGTTCTATTTCTACTTGATAACTAGCAATTTGTAAACGAGTGTCTCTCAACTCTCGCTCTTGAGTTTGTTCTTGAAGCAAAATGAGTTTTAGTTCGCCGTCTTTTTCGCTCTCTTGAAGTTCTGCTTCTTGACGTTTCTTTTCTTGTATAGCTATTTGGCTGTCCAACTCTATAATTCTATTTAACTGTTCTTCTTGGGTTTTAGTAGATTTACTATATTTCTTCCATAAAGTAGCTAACTCATTTGTTGCTGCTGGCAAATCAATAGGTATTGGCGCAGATGTTTGTAGCGTAGCTGTCAACACCTTGAGTTGCTTTTCTTGTTGATTCCAAATTTGCTTATTGCTTTGATAGCTTCCACCCAAGCGACTTTGTTCCTGTTTGAGCTTTTGATAAAGTAATTGTTCTTCTGCAAATGCTTGCTCCGATTCCTCCATGCGTTGTTTAGCCTCGTTCATTTGCTGCGCTTTCCAGTCAGTTTGCCGAAAGGGATGCTCTTTGGAAAAGCACAAAGGACAAGGTTCACCTTCTTGCAGCATAGCGCGGTCAGCTTCATAGTTAGCAATGGTGCGTTCCAATTCGTAGTGGCGTTTGCGATGCTTTAATTCCTCTTGAATGCCTTGCAGGCGTTGATTGGAGGATTCAATTTGCGCATTAATGCTCTCCAATTTTGCACTGATTTCTTGAGTTGATAGCGTTAAATCACGCTGTTGCTCCTGTGCTTCAATTACTTGCTTGAGCGTAATACAGAATTGGGTTAATTCTGCTTGCTGACTGCGCAAATGTGCTATCAAATCATTGCGCCTTGTGTATTGACGTTCCCAATTTTTTGGCGCCACACTGTTCAAATCTTTTAGTAAACTTTTGCAATGCTCGTCGGCATTGTTGAAAGTATTTTTGCTGTTATTTAGTTTGATTCTGCATTGCTTGAGTTGTTGCAAAATTTCTTTTTGCTGCTCAATGAGTTGATGTTCCTTTTCTTTGTGTTTGCGAATGGAAGTATCCAAATTTCTTAGTTGTGGCAGCTCCCTCTCCAAACCATCCAGTAAATAATGATCTTGAAGCCAAGCAGATAATAATTCTTGCTGTTTGGTTTTCTCCAGTTTAGTTTCAAGAAGTTGTTCGTATTGCTTTTGTGCTTTTTGTTGCCTTTCTAGGAGTTGTTGATAATTTTCACAGCGTTCTTCATATTGCTTTTGTTGCATCGCAATTTCTTGGTCTAAGATTATTACTTGCTGAAAGAGCGTTAGCTGCTTTTCTTCTTGTGTTTTAAATAACTCATGTTCTTTTTTGAGTTGTTCATATTTTGATGCTTGGTTTTCTTTGTCTTGTGCTAATGTGTTGGCTTGTTCCGTTAGGCTTTTGATTTGTGTTTGCAAATGTTGAGCTTCATCTGCCCAACTATCTAGCTGTTGCAAAGCAAATTGAAAAGGTTTTGCCATTTCATGTTGCGCTAATTGCTCGAACTTTTCGCTGTTGGCAGTTCGTTCTTCTTCCTGAACTATTTTTTCGGCTTCAAGAGTATTCTTTTTTTGCTGCAAATTATTCCAGCGTTGCCACCATTGTAATTGCTTCTGAATGTCTATCAATCTTTTTTGTAAGACCTTACTTTCGGATACAAGGTTTGATCGCTGTGCTACAATTTCGCTCAAGATTTCTGGTGTCAGCAAATTCAGGCTTTCCAGTTGCATTTTGAGTTGTTGTAGCTTTCGTTGTTCTTCTTCGTGTCGTTCATAAGCTGCGGTAGAAATTTTACTGTAATATTCTGTTCCAGTCATTTTTTCCAATAATTCGCTGCGCTCTTTATCTGCTGCCTTCAAAAAAGCAGCAAAATCGCCCTGCGCCAGCAAGACGGAACGGCAGAACTGCTCGTAGCTCAAGCCTGTAATGTTCTGAATCAATTCAGTATTTTCTGCCACTTTCTCCGCTAAAATCTTAAAAGTATTTTCCTGCATATCCCACTTAGCAATTTCTCGTTTTGGCTGCTGTATTTTTCCATCGGCTCTGTTGCGTGCACGGTGAACACTCCATTTTGCTAAGTAAATATGGTCGTTTATTTCAAATTCTACCTCTGCCAAACTATCTCCTGTACCATAAGACATCACCTCTTTGGCATCTTTGTTGCGATGCACTCTGCCGTATAAGGCTAAAGTCAAAGCATCTAAAATGGTCGTTTTACCTGCTCCTGTATCGCCAACAATTGCAAATAAACCCACATCTTTTAATGGACTTTGTGTTAAGTCAATCGTGATATTTTTTTGCTCGTCTGTTCTCAGGGAATTGATGTTTCGTAGGACTATCTTTCTGATTTTCATGGCAATGCCAATTTTTAGGTAAAAGCTATCAATTGATTAAAACTACTACTTTTATAGCCATATCTATGGTACAAATAAATGGATAGCCTAGTTTTGCTTTAGTAAGGCAATGAAAATAAAAAAACCCTTACACAATACTGTGTAAGGATTTTTTACTTGAATCAAGAAATATCTACACAAACTTCAAGATTTCGCAAATATCTTGCTCAACTATTAATAACCGGGGTTTTGTTTCAAGTTCTTGTTAGCATTCAACTGTTGCAATGGAATCGGGAAAATGTTTCTAAATGCAGCGGAAGCTGGTTTGAAATCCCAAGCATCATTGAATTTGCCGAAGCGAATCAAGTCATTACGACGGTGATTCTCATAGAACATCTCACGACCACGTTCTGCTAATAAATTCTGAGCAGTTAAAGAAGTGTAAGGGTCAATACCCGCACGCGCTCTGATTTGATTTACTAAAGATAAAGCTACTTGATCAGCTGGATTTTGTCTCCAAAGTGCTTCTGCTTTCATCAATAAAATATCTGCATAGCGGAAGATTGGGAAGTCGTTGCTCATTTCTGGTAAACCACCAATTTTAAACTCAAACTTACCTACACGTGCACCAGCTTGGCGTAAAGCATTCGGGAAGTGCTCATTAATCTGAGGTGTGAAGACTAGCGTTTGACCGTCTGGGTCAGCAGCCTCTGCACCACCATCCAAGATAGGTGTTACACCATCCACTCTGTACTGAGGTCCTGCATGGAAGTTACCGCGAATTTTTTGGTTGCCATATACCCCTTTACGCAAGTCCTTATCCTCATAAGAATTGTAAAACTCTTGTAGGGTACAGTATCCGTTCCATGGTTGTGCTGTTAAGTTCCAAGTATCTTGGCTACCATAGTGTAGCGTCATTTGGCTTAAATTAAAACCTCTTGCAAAAATCTCATCATAAGGAACTGCAAGGATTGCTTCTCTTGAGCCACCATTATTGACGTTGAAATTGTTGAAATAGTTCCCTTCTAAGCTGTAAGCACCTGAATTGATGATTTCATCACAGGCTGCTACTGCTTGTGCCCATTGTGGCTTACCTGTGAACACTTCTGCGTTCAAGTACAATTTAGCCAACAATGCTTGACCTGCATAGAAGTTCATGCGACCATAGGTGGTAGCATCTACTGCTTTTGACAATTTAGGTACTTCTGTTCGCAACTCATTTACAATAAAGTTGAATACTTGCTCTCTTGAAGATGTAGCTGGCAAACTGGTATCTTTAAAATCAGTAGATAGTGGAATGTTTCCAAACATATCCAATGCCCAGTAGTACCATAATGCTCTCAATACTTTAAGTTCTCCGATAAACGGCTCTGTTACTGGATTGCCTAATTCTTGGAACTGAGCAATCAAACGATTACAAGTATTGATGCCACCATAAAGCGTTGTCCAAGAACCATTCAAGTGTGGTTCTTCTACTGTCCATTCATGACGGTGCTGACGCAACCATACGCCACCATCGAACCAGTCTTGACCACGCTGAGGAATCATGATTTCGTCAGAAGAAACTTCATTAGACGACATAAAACCACCGTGGTTACCAATAGAATACAAGGCAGTATAAGCTGAACCAAGACCAGTGATTAACTCTTCATTTGTTTTGAAGTAATTATCTGGTGTTACTTGGTCAAATAGTTTTTCCTCCAAGTCGGTGCAAGACTGATTCACGCCTGCAACGAGGATAGCTACTGCTAGAAATTTTAAGAAATGTAATTTTTTCATTTTAAATAAGATTTAATTTTCTTTGAAACTGAAGAAAGATATTCCTCTATTTATGCCCCTCAAAGTTATTAGCTAATCAAGTGGTTTCAAAATTTTTTGAAACCAAAAAATGTAATTTTACAAAGCCTTTACTTTATTTATCCAATACTTATTTGGACAAGGAGCAAAATTCTAAAATTTAGTTACTTATGTTAAGTTTGTTGTTGTCAGATTCTAAAATTTCAGGATATGACAACAACAAAATAACTTAGAATCCTAACTGCACACCAAAAGTGAATGAACGCGTTCTGAAATAAGTATTTCTGCGGTCAATACCTGGAATCAAAGGATTGCCTTGTCCTGTTCCACCTGGGTCATCCACCAAGCGCACCTCTGGGTCAACCCCTGAATAGCCTGTGAAAGTTAATAGGTTATTACCTGCTGCGTACACACGAATGTTCGTGAAACCACTTGACTTTGCTACTGGGAATTTGTAACCAATAGAAGCATTATCCAACTTCACGAAACTTGCATTTTCCACATGGAAACTAGAGAAGGTTGGCGCATCTGTTAGCTGCTTAATGTCTTCTGCAGATTTCATGATGTTGTAAGAAGTTAATGCAGAAGGTGCTTCATAGAAAGCGCGGAATGTATTGGCTAGGTCATGTCCAAATACGCCACGGAAGAACACATTAACATCCAAATTGCCAAAAACAAAAGTGTTATTGAAACCCATTTGGAATTTAGGTAAGCCATTTCCAATAACTTCTCTGTCTGTATCCTCTCCTCTAACGCCATTACCATTGGAATCCTTGAAAATCCATCTTCCTCTGTCATCAATACCTTCATAAACCAAACCGAAGATTTGACCAATAGGTTGACCTTCTGCTAAGAAAACAAGTGGAGTGGAGTTCTGACCAGGAGAACCTAAGTTACCAATAGGGCGGTCATTTTGTTTTACGCCCAACTCTTCATTAGAGAAACTTTCAAAAGTGTTTTTAATGAAGTAGATACCGTTTACATCTGTTTTCCAAGTGAATTTGTTATTGCTGATTACTCTATACCCTAGTGCAGCTTCCAAACCGGAGTTGCTTAATTCTCCTACGTTCAAATCTGTACTTGGGAAGAAGTTAGGCGGTACAGGTACTTGGAAATTTAAAATCAAATCGCTAGTGTTCGTGTTGAAGTAGTCAATTGTACCTGTCAATTTAAAATCCATTAAAGCAAAATCTAAACCGATGTTAATATCTTGTTTTTCCTCCCACTTCAAGTTAGGGTTAGGATTCGAGATAGGACCATAACTTGGGATGTAAGCTCCATTGAAGAAGAAGTTAGAGCCAGGACCGAAACGTTGCAAGGAAAGGTAGCTACTTCCAGGACGTGTCCCTGTCAAACCATAACCTACTCTCAACTTCAACTGATCTACTCCTTGAATATCTGCTAACTTAGCAATGTTCACACCAGCACTTACACCTGGGAAAGTACCCCATTTGTTGTTTGTCCCAAAGCGAGAAGAACCTTCTCTACGCACTGTGGCTTGGAAGAAGTAAGTGTCATCAATATTGAATGCAGCACGACCAAAAAAGGCAATCAACAAGTTGTTGCTTTTTCCACTACCTAATCCAGTTAAACCATTCGGTCTATCTTGTGAAGCCCCTAAATTATTGAAAGTAAAGGCATCTGTAATGAAATTACCTGTAGCAACACCAAAACCTTCACTATCAAAAGATTGATAAGAATATCCACCTAGTAAAGTCATGTTAGTTTTACCAAACGACTTGCCATAGTTGACTGTTGTTTCAAATAGTTCATTACGGTCTTTACCATTGCCACGCTCTGCAAAGCCATTTCGGTCTCTACCTAAGCCAAAACTATTTCTATCTACATATCTTTGATTGGTTGCATCCTTTCGCTCTTGTGAGTAAAATACCCCAGCACTTAAATCTGGCAATAGTTGGTAATCACCTCTCATGCTGACGATTGTATTGCGTTCCTCTATGAAAAAGCGGTCTTGTTCGGCAAGTGCCACTGGATTAAAATAATCGAATAATGTCTGCTGCCAGTAACCATCATAAATATCATATGCAGGGTCGCTGCTTCTTACTGGAGCTGTTGGGTTGTAAATAGTTGCATAACGGAATACTCCATTATTAACCAACTGCTCGTCGCGGTTAGTTGTCGTAATGTTTGCGTTTAACGTTAGGCGGTCGTTCAACGCTTTTTGCTGTACGTTAGCACGGAAGTTCAACTGAGTAAAACCAGTATTAATAGCAATACCTTCCACATCTCGGTAGTTTCCAGAGAAGCGGAAAGTTGTACCATTGTTGGTACCACCAGAAAGGGATAAACTATGTACCTGTGTTAAACCTACTCGCGTTAGTTCGTCAAACCAATTGGTGTTGGCACCAAAATCTTGACCGCGCAGTGAACCATCTGGACCGCCACGGAAATTTCGGAATTCATCAGCAGAAAGCACTTCAATGGTTTTATCAATCGTTTCTGCAGCGACAAAGCCTTCATAGCTCACTTGAGTTCTACCTGGTTGTCCGCCTTTAGTAGTAATGATGATTACTCCTGCTGCACCTCGTGTACCATAGATAGCCGCTGCTGAACCGTCTTTCAATACATCAATAGAAGCAATATCGTTAGGGTCAACGGTGTTCAAATCCGCACCCAATACGCCGTCAATAATGATAAGTGGAGAGTTATCTGCACCTACACTAGAAAGGCTTCTTAGACGAATGTTGAAGTTGTTGTTTGGGTTACCTCCAGGGCGAGAAATCGTTAAACCTGCCACTTTACCTTGTAGTAATTGTGCTGGGTTTTGGATACTTCCTTGGTTGAAATCCTCGCGCTTGATGCTCGTAATAGCACTGGTTACTTCTTTGGATTTTGTGATGCCATAACCTGTTACCACGATTTCATCTAACTGAGTACCTTCTGCCATTTGAATGTTAAATTGAGTACCTGTCGTTACATCTACTTCAAGGTCGGTATAACCTGTATAAGTGATGCGTAGTTTAGTGGCACTTGCTGGCAACTGAAGTGTAAAATTACCATCAAAATCTGTAACAGTACCTGTGCTAGTACCTACAACCAAAAGGTTAGCACCGATGAGTGCGTCGCCACTAGCTTGGTCAGTTACTGTACCAGAGATTGTTCGTTGTGCAAAAGTTACGCTAGCTGTTAAAAATAACATGACCAGTAACGTTCCACATTTTGACCAAAAGTCAAATTTAAGTTTCATACAATACTGAAATTTTAGTTAAGAAATGCTGATTGATTCAATTTTATGTAGCTCAAATAGAGGCTACAATTAATTTACAAATGTAAAGTTAACTTTTTTAACTTTTTATTTTTAATAAACCAATTTTTATCTTGTAACATATTGTTTTTCAAGTAAAGGTTCTGAATTTGAAATCAGAGTTTATCGCCATCTTTATAAACGTAAAAAAAAGCGATTCGCTGCTTAATCTTCTATTTACAAATGAATTACAAA
>CALDYY010000120.1 GCA_937944245.1 uncultured Saprospiraceae bacterium
CTTTGAAGCGGGTTACAACGAAGTAAGAATGAACAGCAAGGAGTTGGCAGCAGGTGTGTTGTACTACACATTAACAACAGACAACTTCACAGCGACACGCAAAATGATCATCATGGAGTAATCCATAGATGGAAATGGATAGAAGCAAAGTCAAGGTGATGGCAACATCACCTTGATGGAGTAAAATCAGAAATCGGGAAGATGGCAACGTCTTCCCGATTTTTGTTTGCAGAAGCGTGGTTAAGTGAAAGTAAGGGCTTCACTTGAAGTGAAACTCTTACTAATGGTTTTTAAAGGGAGATATTCACTTGAAATGAAATTCTAACTAATGTGGCATGTTCCTTTTTTTTTGCAACTTTGCTTATTATGTGGCATCAACTAAAGAATAGTCAATGTTTTTAGAACCACACTTTAAGGGGCAACGCAATGGCTGGATCGAAGTAATTTGCGGCTCTATGTTTTCAGGGAAAACGGAGGAATTAATCAGGCGCCTCAAGCGCGCTAAAATTGCTAACCAAAGAATAGAAATTTTTAAGCCTCTTGTGGATACTCGTTACAGTGAGGAACACGTAGTGTCGCATGATGCAAATACGCTTTTGTCAACTCCGATTGGTCATTCCAAAAGGATACTAGACCTCGCCAAAGATGTGAATGTTGTTGGTATTGACGAAGCTCAATTTTTTGACGAAGCCTTACCCGATGTTTGTCAAGAATTGGCTTTGCGTGGTATTCGCGTTATTGTAGCTGGTTTGGATATGGATTTCAAGGGAAACCCTTTCGGTCCAATGCCTAACTTACTTGCAGTTGCAGAATATATTACTAAAGTACACGCTATTTGCCAGCATTGTGGGAACTTAGCTACTCATTCTTATCGTCTGACTTCCAGCCAACAAAGAGTTATGTTAGGAGAAAAAGATGTTTACGAAGCGCGATGCCGCACATGCTATCACATGGGAAATATACTCGACTTAAAATGAAGTTGAAGTAGAAGAAATTAATTGTCTTCCTCTTGAAACATTTTATCTTTATATGAAGTATATAACGATTACATTTCAATACGGGCAAGCATTTAGGTTATTGGAGTAATTACATAGTATTTAATTTTAATATTATGAAGCCGTTTTCTAAATTGTTAGTACCGTTCCCTTATTTGAGTTTAGTTTGCCTAGTAAGTGTTGGAGATTTAAGTAGTTTTATCCTGTAAAAAAAGTTAACCAACACAAGAGCATGGAGTTCAAAGACTTTTACCATTCATCGCCAGAAATAAGTACTCTAGTCGCAGCGTATGAAGACGTTAACCGAAGTGGAGACCAGAAATATTACAAAGAAGAAGATTTCATTCAGTTAATTGAATATTATGAAGAGGAAGCAATGCTTAGTTGCGCGCTCAAAGTAGTTCAGCAAGCAATCAAATGCCATCCTTATTCCATCACTATTTACTTAAAGAAGGTAACATTGCTCCTAAACCATAAGCAAGCAGAGCAAGCACTCTACGTTTTAGAAAAAGTAGCAGCACTATCGCCTAGTAACTTGCAGATGAGGCTACTGAAGGTAGAAACTTTGGCGCATTTGGGTAAATTTTATGAAGCGTTGGCACTGGTGGAAGCATTGAGAGCAGAAGTTAGTAAACATCAATGGAGTGATATTTATGTAGCAGAGGCAATTGTTTATGAAAAGATGGAGAATTACGATGAAATGTTCTACGTTTTAGAAAAGGCAATTAAAGCAGATGTAAGCAACAGTGTGGCATTGGATAAATTATGGATATGTGTAGAACTATCCAAGAAATACGAAGAAAGTGTTGCTTTGCACGAAAAAATATTAGAACAAGATGCCTATTGCTATACGGCTTGGTATAACTTGGGGCATGCTTATACTTATTTGGGACAATACAAAGAAGCTGTTGATGCTTATGAATATGCGTATTTAATCAACCCAAATTTTGAGTTTGCCTATCGCGACCGTGCAGAAGTATTATTTACGATTCGAGAATACCAGAAAGCCTTAGCTTGTTATGATGAAGTGCTAGAGCAATTCGAGCCAGATGCTGATTTGTTCTTAAGAATGGGACAATGCTATTTTCATTTGAATCAGATAAAAAAGGCAAGAAATTACTTCACTAAGGCTTCTTTGTTAGAAAACTTGAATGATGAAATTTACTTCTATATCGGCGAATCGTTTTTTGTGGAGGCGCAGTGGGAGGTGGCGATTTCATTTTATGAAAAAGCGATTGAAATTGAAGATAGAAAAGAAGAATATTGGTGTAGTTTAGGTAAAGTTTACGCCATATTGGGCAAATCAGAACAAGCAAAAGAATGTTATCAATCAGCAACCGAAGTAGCACCTGAAGACCCTAAATGCTGGTTTTTGTATGCACACTTTTTGATTGGACAAGGGAAAGAAGTAGAAGCATTTGCTATTTTAGATGAAGCAAGTGATTATTCGGTAGGGGCAGAATTAGTGTATTGTGAAGCGGCTTGTCATTTTGCTTTAGGCAGAAAAAATAAAGGATTAGCCATACTTGAAACAGCATTGGAAGAAGATGTGGAGCAATATCAACTTATCTTTGATTTAATGCCTTGTTTGTTACAAGATAGTGAAGTGAAATCAATTGTTGCTTATTATCTGGAAGCATAACAAACTATTGTTTTCATAAAAGTTTAATTTCTTTAGGTGTATTTCCCACCGGCACCTAGTCGTCTGAGTTATTCGGACGACTTTTTTTACATATTGATTAATTCTATGTAAGCAACTTCTAGGTTAGAATGGTGTTTACTATCGAAAAGTAAGCATAGTTTTTGCTGTAATTTAATTGCTTAAAATAGAGTTGTATTATTGGTAGAACACCAGTAATGGCAATATATAAAATGACTACTCATGCTAGAATTACCTATCGTTGAAGCAAAGTCCGCTAGAGAACGAAAACCCGAATGGTTGCGCGTGAAATTACCTATTGGTGAAAAATTTAAACACGTTCGCGCTTTAGTGGATGAATATAATTTGCATACTATTTGTCAGAGTGGAAATTGCCCAAATATGGGGGAATGCTGGGGTGCAGGTACAGCTACGTTTATGATTTTGGGGAATACTTGTACACGCTCTTGCTCTTTTTGTGCCGTGAAAACGGGTCGTCCGAATGAATATGACGAGGACGAGCCACGCCGAGTGGCGGAAGCTATTCAGTTAATGGAGGTAAAACACGCTGTTATCACTTCTGTTAATAGAGACGAATTAAAAGATCGCGGCGCTGAAATATGGTATCAAACAGTTCGTGCAGTGAAAGAATTATCGCCAAGCACAACGATTGAAACACTAATTCCAGATGTAAAAGCGAATTGGTCTGCTTTAGAGCGAATGATAAGTCCAGGTCAGGAAGTTGTTTCTCATAACATGGAAACGGTAAAAAGTCTTTATCGCAAAGTGCGTCCACAAGCAAAATACGAGCGTAGTTTGGAGCAGATAAAGCGAACTAAAGCCTATGGAAAGCGAACTAAATCAGGCATAATGGTTGGTCTAGGCGAAACTAAGGAGGAAATATTTCAAATTATGGATGACTTGCGCGAACATGACTGTGATGTATTAACCATTGGTCAATACCTTCAACCTACCAAAATGCACTTAGCGGTCGAGGAATTTGTCCATCCTGATACCTTTGCCTTATACAAAGAAGTGGGCTTGTCCAAAGGTTTTGATTTTGTAGAAAGCGGTCCATTGGTTCGTTCTTCTTATCATGCCGAAAGACATTTGTAATAATATTTCAATAAAAAAGCATTGCAGAAAATCATTTCTGCAATGCTTTTTTATGGCGTTCTGGCTAATTAGTAATAAGGATTTGCTACACTTTTTTCGTGCAGCAAATCTTATAAATACTGATTTACTATTTCACGCTTACCGTTACCGTTTCTAATTTACCTTCTGTCTGAATAGAGATAAAATACAAACCAGGCATCATTTTTATTTGAGCCGGTACAATATTCAAGTTGTATGTGCCTTGCTCGGCAGTTCCATTGAATAATGTAGCTACTCTTTGTCCTTGCATATTTGTAATGAATACGTTGATATGCCCTGTTTTAGCTACATCGTAAGTCAGATTCATCCAATCACTAGCAGGGTTCGGCGCAACAGTAAGGTTTTTAGTATTGTTAGTAATCACTGCTTTTTCTACCAGTGGTGTTATTGCAGGTGTACTAGGTGAACTCAATACTACGTTTACGCTGAACAAGGTAACTGTTCCACTGACTTCGTTAGCAGAAACGACTAATGGTTGACCAGTTGGGCTGTCTTCGGCAGCAATAAATTTTAAATCCTCTAATCCTAAATCACCTGCTTCAGGTGTTTCGGTAGCGGCTTGAAAATTTCTATTGTTGACATAACTAATATACTTCCCATTGGTAGGGTTAGTGATGTCATATACAAAAATACCGCCAACGCGCTCTAATCCAATCAAAGCAAATACTCTACCTTGCAATTTTACAACTTCTATTGCTTCTGGCTCAGGACCTTTATCGTCAGAGCGAGTTTTAAAGTTATTAGCAGTATGGTTAGAGTTGAAAAAGCTAGGATTTACTTCTGCAATGACGCGCTCAAATTCATCTCCACTATCAAAGACTAACTTGCCTTCTGCATCCCAGATGGAGAACGATCTTCCGCCTATGGTGTAAATTTCATCATAATCGCCATCGCCATCTGTATCGCCTAGTGTACTTGTCGCTAATAAACGACCCAAGTTAGCGTTTCTTTTTAAATCACTTGCATTTGGAAACGCTGTCGGATCAAGTTCTAATGCGGACACTCTCCTCTCTTCAGAGAAACCATCGTAAGCTCTAGTATCGCCTTCGTTGGCAGTTACAATATAGGTTTTGCTATTAATTGTTGTTGCTCTAATAGCATCTGGCATATAAATGCCTTTTACAGGGTGCGTTTTGATATCAATAGTTGTTGCTCTGTCGCTGGCATCTAAGCCGTTGCCTTCAATGCTGTGGTCTTTGAAACCCAAAGGTAAAATAGAGGTTACCGTAGCGGAAGCAATGTCAATTACTGCAAGTGCATTATTTTCTTGAAGTGCAACAAATGCTGTTGCATCATCTTCTGAAATGGTAATATATTCTGGTTCAAAGTCCTGTGCTAAAGTAGCATTTGGTCCGAATACACGCACGCCCTCTGCTTTCAAGGCATCTACAAATGGATTGAACGATTCAAAAGAAATGTTTGTCACCACTGCATTCATTACGCCATCTGCTACATCAATGATAGATACTGAACCTTCTGGGTCAACTGTGTAATCATCATTTGGCTCACCTTCGTTAGCAACCAATACTTTTGTACCTGCATAGTTGAAGAGCAACATATCTGGTAATGCGCCCACTGTTACTTCGTTCAAGTACGTTCCATTGGCATCAAAGAAAACGACTTTTCCGTTGTCTGTTTTTACTTCTGCTTCTACTGCGACTGCAATCAAGCCATTGAAAGCAGCAACACTATTTACACCACCACCATAAGGCGACATGTCAATTTCACTTATGAGCGTTGGCACTTCTGGATTGTCAATATTCAAAATACCAATTGTGTTCACTTGAGCATTAGTGAAAAATAAACGTTTAGATAATTTATCAAAAGCAACGATTTCTGTTGATGCTGCATTAAATTGTCCTGTGCGATAAGTTCCGATTGGAACTAAGTCAAACGTTACCTCACCTGTTTCGTCAGCCGGCGGCAACAATACCGCGTCAATCACATGGACTACGCCATTGTC
>CALDYY010000121.1 GCA_937944245.1 uncultured Saprospiraceae bacterium
AGGTTGGAAAAGGTTGGATTATTATTTAATGTAAAATTAACTTTTATTTTACATTAAAAGTTCATCTGCTATATTTTATCCAATTCTGTTCTTCACGAACGTTTCTCTTTGCGCTACTTAGCTCTATTTAGGAAAAGGTATCTCGTTGTTTGTGCAGTATTGTTCTAGTTTTTCTTTTACTCTTCCTAGTTCTTCTTCTGGGAGGTAGGCAGGAATGCCCATTTGGCTGTACAGCATTAACTGTTCTTCCATAGAGACCAGTTTGTAGGGCGTTAGCGTAATTTCCTTTGCTTTTAAATGAGAGGTGAACGTTTTAGTACATCCATAGCCGTAATAAATCGCTATTTCCTTGCGTGTTAATGGTTTCATGCCTAATCCATCTTTACTTAGTTCATCATTATTGCCTTCTGTCGCTTAGGTTGGTTATACTAAGTCGCTTTCAGTACAAAAACAAATATGATGGAAAATATAGATTTTTCCTAATGAAGAAGTTGTTAAATATGGCAGGCGAACGTGGAATTTTACACTCCTTAAACAAGGAAATGGTGTTTGCAAAAGTGTGCAGTAATAAGGTTAATTTTAGGCGTAAAAAATACTGGATAACTACGCTATAAAAGACTAAAACCGCTTCGATACTGCATGCGACACAGAAAAAATACCAACGCCTTCTTTAGTGTTGGAAAAAGAAATGACCTGTTCAGCAAAGGGATCAAAAGTCGTAGCGTTGTACTTACTAGTAGTGAGTCCATAGAGGTAGCCTTCTCTTGTGATAGAACGAAGACGTACTTCTATGTGCTCTATTTCCTGCCAACCTAAACCAGCCAAGTAATTAATGTTAATCTCAACTGTCTGACCATCAAAAAGTTGATCATTTATAAAAAGTTGCCTACTGCTATTATACTCCACATTGATGTTTTGGCTAGATACCAATAAAGCGGCTTTGAGTTTACCCTCTGTAAAAGTAGAAAGATTTATACCTTCACCCTCACCTATTACTTCTATAATATAATAGTTACGAACTAACGGTGCATCTGTAAACCTGATAGACATATTTCCTCCTCGAATATCATTAATGTTGTTTCCGATTGTACCGCGCAGTAGCATACCTATAGTATCTATTTGTACACCAGTTGGGTTGGGCGGTAAAGTTTGCGTTATGGTTTGCTTTTTAAAACTAGGAGCGTCCACTGTCAACTTTATTTGTTCGCCTGTTCCAAAAGGGAAATTAGTAGGATGTTCATAAAATTGGGTAATTGGATTATAAACAAAAACATATTGATCACCTTGTGTAGCAAGCACTATTGAGGCATTTTCTATAGGTAAATAATTAGGCGTTGCCGAAACCCCTATTGTTTTGGTTAAAAAAATAGTAAGCATAGTATCGCAATCGCACAGTTCAGCGGTGAGTGCTAGTTGCCCAACATACTTTTGGTCTATCTGAATAGATCTTTCAAAGAGGTCTCCCTTACAAGCAATACAACTCGTTAGAAATAATAAAAGATAACTTATGTTTTTCATCTTGGATTAAAATTTAATGTGATACCCCACTGATGGAACAATAGGTAAAATACCCACCTCTTTTAATTCCTTAATAACAGTAAATTCACCTACTGTTGGGTCTTTCAAAGGTGTCTTTACTTCCCTAATATAAAATGGATTGATTCTACTGTAAACATTATAGATACCAAAAGTCCAAGTACGCTCATAATTGGTTTTCTTTTTATAAAAACTCATGTTGGCATCTAGTCGGTGGGTAGGCGACATCCTATAACCATTTCTTTCACTAACCACAAATCGTTCTTCGGGGTCTGTTTGAATATCTATTGCAAAGTAATTTGGGGATAAGGCATAGCGCGATTCTGGTAGCGTAACTGCATTTCCAGTAGCATAGACCCAAGAAAAAGAGTAGCTGATGCGTTCATTTTGCTGGTGCATTAGTACCAACGAAAAGTCGTGCCGCCTGTCGTAGCGGAAGGGGTAGCGTCTTCCTAGATTAAGTTCATCAAATTGACGCCAGTTCCAACTTAATGTATAACCAAGCCAACCTGTTGTTTTACCTGATTTTTTATTCAAAAAAAATTCTGCACCATAGACTTCTCCAGTACCGATAGCTACTTTATTTTGCCAATCTTCCTCCAGATTGGTTTGAAAACTAGCCCCTTCTTCGTAAGCAACAAGATTATCCATTTTTTTATAGAAGCCCTCCACAGTAAAGTCCCAACTTTTACCGATGCCGCTCGCAATACCACCAGCCCATTGCCAAGCATTTTGTGGTGGAATGCGCGAGGTGGAAGGCACCCAAAGGTCAGAAGGCAAGCCGATGGTTTCGCTGGAGAGTAAATTAATGTACTGCGTCATTAGCACGAAAGACGATTTAAACGCTAACTGTGGTGATACCTGAAAGCGCAAACTCAAACGAGGTTGCAAAGAGGTGTAATGTTCGTCATCTATCAAAAAACCAGCGTAATGTAATCCTATGTTAGCACTAAAATAGGGGTTTATCTTCCAGTCGTCCTCTAAAAAAGCGTTGTATTCTGTGGAATATAGTTCTGAAATACCAAACAAGGTATCTTTTTTCTCATTGGCTGTTTTTTGACGAATGGTAGAGGCACCTGGACGGTAGGTGTGTGCAATAATGTTGCTCCCTAAACGGATGTAATGTTTAGGGTTGGGGATAACCTCCACGACCGTGCGCAAAGCGTAATCTTTTATGCCTGAAGTATATTGAGCACGAATTTCTTCTTTATTTTCCAAGTTTTCAAAAGCCCTTTCATTGCGAAGTTGATAGTCGGTATAACTTAGCGTAGTGTTTGCAAACACTTTGTTATTAATGTTGTAATTCCAGCGTAATGCTGCAATCTGATTTTGCCATGATAGTCCACCACTGGCGCGCTCTTTTATTTCTTCAGTTGTACTTGCTGTTTCATAAATATCTCTACCTGCATATAAACTCAAGTGTAAGCTATGTTGATTGTTGATGCGGTGCTGCAATTTTCCGTTAAGGTCGTAAAAGTAGAGTTGCAATTTATCCAAACTACTAATATTTTTAAGAATTGGACTTAAAAAAGCATCCAAGTAAGTTCTGCGTGCCGCCACTAAGAACGAAGTACTTTCCTTGCGAATTGGTCCTTCTAACGTTAATTTTGCAGCAATATTACTAACAGACCCTTCCCCTTGAAAGCGTTTTAAATTACCATCCTTCATATTGATGTTCAACACAGAGGACAATCTGCCGCCATATCGTGCTGGAAATCCACCTTTGAGAAGGCTAACATTTTTAATCGCATCTGGATTAAAAACAGAGAAAATACCAAGTACATGCGTAGGATTATAGATAGGCACACCATCCAACAACACTAAATTTTGGTCAGGGCTTCCGCCGCGTACATATAAGCCTGCAAATCCTTCGTTTCCACCTTGTACACCTGGCATCAGTTGCAAGGCTTTAATTATATCTACCTCGCCCAATATGGCGGGCAATCGTTGAATATCTCTGACAGGCATATCCACTTCACTCATTTGTGTACTTTTTTGAATAGGGTCGCGAGTATCCGCTCTCACTTCCACCATTGATAAAGTGACTGTAGGCTGTAATCTAACTTGTAACACACTATCCTTTGTTAGACTCAACGAAAAAGTATCTGTTTGGTAGCCTATATAAGAGAAAATCAGGTTTAATTTCCCCCCTTTGGGTAAGGTTAAACTATAAAAACCATATTCATTGGTGAAAGCACCTGTGGCACTAAATAATTCAAATACATTTGCACCAATCAGTCTTTCACCAGAATCACTATCGCTGATATAGCCACTAACGGTTATTTTTTGTGCGCATAAGTTCACTAGCCCTAAACCTAGCAATAACATTAACATACTTTTTTTGCTACTTTTCATGCACCTATTGTTTTTTTTCGTTGAATAGTAAATTAACACCCAACGAAACCATTTGATACTTACCATTAACAGAAAAAGGTGTTACAGGAATAGGCGTTTTCAAAAACTGAATTGGCAAATACTGAAAATTAGTGGTGAACTCCAAGCGGCGTTTGAAAACATATAAAGGAGGCTGCACATCCATACCAACTTGCACTATGGGGCGCAAAAATGGTGCTGTGTCTTCGATATCAACAGCAATATCTTCAATACTAGGGACTCTTCCGCTAATAGGAAAACTAGATGAGGTTCCGTAAATGGATGTTCTGTAGGTATTCCAACTCAAGCCTAAACCTACTTTTGGAAATACTTGCCAACCCGTAGGCGATAGCGTAATTTTATATCTCGCATTAATGCTTAAGTCTATTGAAGTAAAGCGATAATTATAGTTTCGTTTAATGAAAAAATCTTCTATTAGATTGTTATTTGCTAAATTGAAATTCATGTTCTTAGAGTTGAAATGTGCTTGGATTCTAGCTTGAAAAGCCGATGGATTCCCCAAATCAACAAAAGCCTGTATGCCCAGTGGTTCAGCCAATAGACTTGTAAAATTAAAAGTATCTATTACTGGTTCAACTTCATGTTGAAACCAAGCTAGGTTGGAAGTAATTCCTGCGCCATAGCGAAAGTGCTGGGCTTGCAATGTACCAGCAAATAGTAAAATACTCACAAATATATATTTCATACCTATTATATTGCTTTTCAATAAAATATCAAACCAGATAACTAATCGGTTTTTGCTTACAGAGAGGTTGCCTACGCAATCCTTTTTGTTAATATCATAAAGTGTAGAAACTACAAAACTAACGAATAAATAACTTATTAAATTGTCTTCTTAGCCTTGTAGCTTCAAATAATTAATAGCAACTTTACTTATTAATAAGTATTATTGCTTAGCAATAATTAACTTCTTGGTTTCTACAAAACCTTGTCCAATAATCAAAAGAAAATATACTCCTTCTGATAATTCATTCGCATGTAATGCGATAGCCTCATTTTTTTCCTTAGAGAAATACCCATTGTAGAGCGTTCGGATTAGAGCACCTTCAAAATTAAATAGTTTTACCTCTATTTTTTGATTAGAAGGTACATCTATTGTGCGAATAGTAAAGTTACCATCATTTGGATTGGGCGCAATGTGAAAGTTGGGCTTTTCATTGGATACTTCTGATATTTCTCTAGCAAATCGCTCATTATCAAATTCAGAAAATGCACTTGTTCGAGCGACTAAATCGTTCATATTTACTCCTTCAGGTACTTCAAAAGCGTGCTCAAAGTTGATGAGTTCTATTGAGATTATCTCGTCTGTTTCTGTAATGTTAAGTGTCTTTTTGTGTCTAAGTCCATCGGATATAATCACTTGATTATTCCTTATTCTAATAAATTCCTGAACCACTACTTTATCAGGTGTCATAGAAGTATCTTGAACCTGATTGATATAATCATCCTGAGCCAACCAAAGCGTAAATCTTAGTTCTACATACATTAGAGATGACTTACTAATAACCAATTTACCATTTCCGTCTTTAACAGAAGTGGTTCTATTAACTTCATCAAAAACAACGTCATACTCAAACCTAGTAGTAGAAGGGACAGAGCTACCTTTTAAGTTATTTATCATAAGTTTAGACAAATCACTTAATCCTAATCCTGCGGAGCATCCATTAAAGGCTTGGGTTTGGACAAAATTAGGATTATTTGCGCTTGCCCCAGCAACTGCAGTAGCACATACAGGACCAAAATCAAGCACTGATCCTTCTCCTCCATCTCTTGACTCGCAAAATGCACTACTTAAGTTACAATCTCTATCTGTATTACGACAAGGAAATATATCAATATCATCATTCCCTTGTGTTCTAGTAAAAGAGTAATATCTCTTGGTAAAAAGATTACATCTATTCCTGACATCATTGTCAGCGTGTGCATCCATTGTGTAGAATAAAAACATCGAAAATATTAAAGGTAAAAACACTAACTTTTTCATAAAAAAAACATAATTTTAGGAATTAATAAATAAATCATTGCGCTTTTGCTGTTAAGGTACCAAGCTCGCAGCATTAGCGCATTTCTTCCTATATTGAGATGCACCACCAATACCAAACCTAAAAACAAAGCACTTCAAGCATAAGCTAAACTATAATATTTTTCTTATTTCCCTTCTTTACCCTCAAAAATCCTGTCTTTGTTTTGTTGATACAAATATAATAGCATTAATTTTCATTTGCAAGTCTATAAAATAGGGTAATATTTTGAGATTGGAAGAGATTGGAAGAGATTTAACTATTATTTAATATAAAATTAACTTTTATTTTACATTAAAAGTTCATCTGCTATATTTTATCCAATTCTGTTCTTTACGAACGTTTCTCTTTGC
>CALDYY010000122.1 GCA_937944245.1 uncultured Saprospiraceae bacterium
TGTTTGACAAAACTAAACTAAACTATTAACTAAGTTAGTAATTATTTTTCTAACTTTAATCAACTTTAAATGAGTAGTAAATTGACCAACAAAGAGAATGCTTTGAGATGCTTCCTCATGGTATTTTTGTTTCTCTCCTCCACAAGCTTCTTAGCAGCGCAAATTCAGTTGAATGGGCGCGTAGTGGATGGTAAAAATGAGCCACTTGTAGGCGCAACTATCCTTGTTAAGGGAACAACTAACGGTACAGTAACAGACATTGATGGCACTTACAATCTCACGGTTTCTGATGCTAATGCGGTACTACAAATCTCTTACACTGGCTTTTTAACGAAGGAAGAACCTGTAAACGGACGAAACAACATCAACATCACTTTGAGTGAGGATGCAGAATTGCTGGATGAAGTAGTAGTTGTAGGTTATGGGGCGCAAAAAAAGCGCGTGGTAACGGGGGCTATTTCTACTTTGGATAATGAAAAAATTAGTTCCATTCCAGTATCAAGTGGTGTGCAAGCGATGCAAGGGCAAGTAGCAGGTGTGGATATTGTGCAAACAGGTGGTCGTCCTGGCTCAAACCCTACCATTCGTATTCGTGGTCGCCGTTCCATCACTGCCTCTAATGACCCATTATTTGTTATTGATGGTATTCCACAAACTTCTGGAACAAGTGCCATCAATGACATCAATCCACAAGACATCCAATCAATGGAAATCTTGAAAGATGCTGCTGCTACTGCCATTTATGGTTCAAGAGGAGCGAATGGTGTTATTATCATTACCACTAAACGTGGTGCAACAGGTAAAAGTATTGTCTCTTATGATGGTTACTATGGTGTTAGTCAACCATTAAGAACTGTGGATATGATGAATGGCGAGCAATTTGCCAACCTAAAACGCGAATCAAGAAGAGCGGGATGGAATGGAGCAATACCTAGTGATGACAAAGTATTTACTGACCCGATTGAGCCAATTTCATTAGCAAATGGCACTTCTACGGATTATCAGGATTTGATTTACAATGATGGCTGGCAAACCAATCATCAAGTGAGCATGAGAGGTGGAAATGACAAAACTCAATTTAACATTGCGTTGGGGTACTTTGGCGAGCAAGGTAATATCAGCAATATGGATTTTACACGCTTGACAGGTAGAATTAACCTTGACCACAAAATCAATGATATATTCAGAGCAGGAGTGTCCTTTTTGGCTACTAATTCTATCCAAAATTTTGGCTCTAATGCTACCATTGGGGAGGCTTTAGCCAACAATCCATTAGGTGTACCTTTTGATGAAAACGGAAATGTTCGGTTGTTGCCGACCAATGACGGTATTCGCACCAATCCATTGAGCGAGCTATTGCCAAATAACGTAGTGGATGAACGTAAAATTAATAGAGTATTTGTGCCTTTTTACATCGAGGCTAATATTGCAAAGGGTTTGAAATACACCGTTAACTTCGGTCCTGATGTGCGCACTTTTAGAAGAGGAGAATTTTTTGGCAAAAATACCAACAGAAATAGGGGAGGTATTGCCAATGCAGCTATTGAGAGTAATCAAGAAACAGGTTATACTTTAGAGAATATTGTAAACTACAATAAAACTTTTGGTACAAAACATAATTTTGGATTCACTGGACTTCAAAGTATTCAAAGTTTCAGAGAAGAGCGATTGAGAGCAGAGGTCGCTAATTTACCTTATGAGAGTCAGTTGTTTTACAATCTAGGTACGGCACAAGTGAGAGGGGGATTAAATAGTAGATTGATAGAGTGGACTTTAGCTTCCTTTATGGGTAGAGTGAATTACGACTTTGATAATAAATACCTTTTCCAAGCTACGCTTCGTGCTGATGGTTCTTCGCGCTTGTCAGAAGGTAACAAGTGGGCTTATTTCCCAGGTATATCCGTAGGATGGCGTATTTTGGAAGAGCCTTTCATGCAAAACGTAAGTTTCTTTGACGAGTTAAAAATTAGGGCTTCTTATGGTTCGGTAGGAAACACTTCAATTGCTCCATATCAAACAGCAGGAGCATTAGAGCGTACGGTATATGCTTGGGGGGAAACACCCGCTTTTGGTTTTGGTTTGAATCAAATTCCCAATGGTGATTTAGGTTGGGAGATTTCAAGCACCACAAATATTGGAGTGGATTTTAGTGTCTTAAATGGACGCTTTAGTGGTGCTGTCGAAGTGTATCGTACGAACACAACAGATTTGTTATTGGCAAGAAACCTACCATTCACTTCAGGCTATAATAGCGTACTACAAAATATTGGTTCTACTCAATCAGATGGAATTGAGTTCTCTTTAGGCGCAAATATTTTGAATAACCCTAAGGGTTTGCAGTGGTCTATTGATTTCAATATTTCCTCTTACAATGAAAAAATCAAAGAATTGGCATTAAAAGATGAAAATGGTAACTCTATTGATGACGTAGGTAATCGTTGGTTTATTGGTCAACCTATCCGCGTATTCTATGACTTTGAAAAAATAGGCATCTATCAAGCCAATGAAGTTGATCTAGCTAAGGCTGCTGAGAACAAAGTGCCAGGTGAAATCAAGTTAAAAGACCAGGACGGCGACGGCATTATTACAGCCAATGACCGTATTATTTTGGGTACGGATGTTCCTGATTTCTTAGGAGGTATCACTAATCGCTTTTCTTACAAAGGTTTTGATTTGAGCTTCTTTTTCTTCTTCCGTCAAGGCAGCATGATTGGTAGTGCTTTTCATACGAGTGGCTCTTTTAATGGTTTATTTGGTCGCTACAATAACTTAAATGTGGATTATTGGACACCTAATAACCCTACAAATGCATCTCCACGACCAAATGAAAATCAAGAGTTCCCAAGAAATGGCTCTACTTTAGGCTATTTTGATGGTAGTTTTATCAAGTTGAGAAATGTCTCCTTTAGCTACACTGTGCCAACGGCTGTTGCAGAAAAGTTGAAAATGTCGCGTTTGAAAGTGTATGCTTCAGGACAAAATTTACTATTGTTCTCTCCTTACAAAACATTTGACCCAGAAGCAGACGTAACCACAACTTCTAGTTTGCCGATTGCGGGTGGTGGTGATAACATTGTGCCAGTACCTAAATTGGTATTGTTCGGGATTAACGCACAGTTCTAAATTTATTAATGATAGCAAAACAGAATTTTTTGATAATAAAAATCTAAACTTAAAAACGATTCAATATGAAAATCAAAATATGGCTGATAGCCTTTTTAATGACTGCATTCTTAAATCAATCGTGCAGCGATTTTTTAAAGGAGGAATTGGTTTCCGATGTGTCCTCCGCCTCCTATTACACAACTCCTCAAGGTTTTGAAGATGCTGTGAATGCTACTTACTCCTGGATGAAGCAATTTTTTCCAATAGAAATTGGCTTTACAATGACTGTATTTGGAACAGATACCTACACTAATGGTGCGGATGGTAGCTGGAAAATGTATAATTTTTACAACGGCGATTTGAATCCCATAAATGGCTTTGCAAGGGAATTATGGCAAAATTTTTATCGTGGAATTAATCAAGCGAATGCAACCATCAATCGTTCAGGAGCGATTCAAATTGACCAAAAGTTGAAAGATACACGTCTGGCAGAAGTGCGCTTTTTGAGAGCTTTGTACTATTTCACATTGACAACTACTTACGGCGATTTGCATTTGAGCTTAGAAGAAACAGAAGGGGTAGAAATAACAGCGAATCGTACGCCTCAAAGTGAAATCTACAAGCAAGCCATTATTCCAGATTTGGAATTTGCGATTGCCAATTTGCCAAATAGTCAAAACAACTATGGTAGAGCAACAAAACCAGCTGCAGAGTTTTTATTGGGTAAGGTACTTTTGACAAGGAGCTACAAAAGTTTTGCAGAAAGCGGTGATGCTGCTAGAGCAGAAGCATTGTTGAGCAATGTGATTAATAACTACAATTTTAAATTGCTGAGTGATTTTGCTGCACTTTGGGAGATTGCTAACGAACGCAATAGTGAGGTAGTGTTTGCTATTCAAAACTCAAAATCACAGGTAGATGAGGGGATTGACGTACAAGGGCATAGAGGGCATCTTTATTTTTTGATGGAGTACGATATATTGCCTGGTATGACGCGCGACATCGCCAATGGTCGTCCCTGGAAGCGTTTCCGTCCAACGCCTTTCTTGTTAAGCCTCTGGAATCGTGATATTGATTCGCGTTACGACAAAACATTTAAGCACGCTTGGCTTGCTAACACAGCAGGTAATATCCCAAAATGGTCTGCTGACGAAGCAGCGAAAGGTTTTGTTGATGCTAGCTTAGTAGGGAAACCTAAATTCGCAGTTGGAGATACCGCAGTGTATATACCGGGACCTGGAAAAGATAATCTTTGGCCCGCAGACCGTCAAGCTAGAACTAGATATATTGTTTACACAACCGATGAATACGATGAGCGTCGTTTCCCTTCTTTGAATAAATGGATAGATGCTACTCGTCCTGACCGTCAAAAAGAGCAAGGGCAACGCGACTTTGTATTAATGCGATTGGCAGATGCACATTTGCTTCGCGCAGAAGCACGCTTGAAATTGGGTAATACGCAAGGAGCTGCTGAAGACATCAACTTGATTCGCCGAAGAGGGGCGCAGCCCGGTAAAGCAGCAGACATGGAAATTAGTGCTGCTCAAGTAACACTAGATTTCATCTTGGATGAACGCGCAAGAGAGCTAGTCGGTGAAGGACATCGCTGGTGGGACTTAGTGCGTACAGGTAAATTGGTGGAGCGAGTGCGTTTGCATAATGCTCAAGCTGCACCAAATATTCAAGATTTCCATGTGTTGCGACCGATACCGCAATCGCAAATAGATAGAACCTTAGGAGGGTATCCACAGAATCCAGGATATAATTAGCAATTTTAAGTTTTGGATTTTGGGTATTTCTAACAAAATTCAAAATCCAAAACTCAAAATTACTTATCGTACTTGACTGCAATTTGCTCGTTACTGGGTTCTTGATAACCCCAGAACGAGCAATTTGCTTGTCGCATTCGATTGGGTTTGAACGCCATTTTTTGTTTAACCGTGTAAGTGTTTTTCAAAAAAGGGCTGAGTATATCCGACCAAAAATTGGTAGTTAGAAAATCATCAAAAACGGGAACACAAACAGCTTCGTCAAAAACTGTTGTGTTTTGGTGATATTGATAATAGGTAGGCATGAAAGTTTCCGACGATTTATCAAAAAAACGTGCTTCCACTGTAGTTCCTGAACTAATCGCTGCCACATGTTTGATACTTTCAGCACAAAAAAGATCATAAGTGTTATAGGTGCTATTAAGTAAGTTCAATTTAAGACGTTGAACGAATTGCTTGCGCTGCTCTATTTTGAAATCGAAAGGATGAATTTTGAAAAATACTTCACTTTTTTTCCTTAAGCGAAGCAAATCGGATTCAAATTCTTCCAATTCTCGAATGCGATTCTTCTCAATCAGAGAACGGTCAACATAGGTTTGTCCAAATACTAATGTTCCTTCAATATCTATTGTTGTTCCTTGCCTCATAAATCGAGCACGCTGCATATCTGCTGCTTGATGAATTAGTAGTTCATTCAATTGATAAGGCAATAGTCGGTCAAATATTTCTGGTCGGTTGGTACTAAAGCAGAAAAAAATATCATCCATGAATCGGACAGGATCCCAAGCAACATTAACACAAGGAATTTGGAGACGGCTAAACACATTCATCATAAAAGGAGAAATCTCAAAGCCAATAACAAGCGCATTCTGAAAGAATTGCTCAAAATAGCAAAGCACCTTAATAGGAATTTCTTCTTGAAAGTACAACTTCGACCAATTTTCTGTATTGGCTTCCAAGCCAAATAAATTAAAAACATGGTTACCGCTGAACTCAGAACTGGTTTGCCATTCTACAATAGTAACTTCTTTTTTAGTGGCATATTTAATTTGCCGATGTAAGATTTGATGTAGCCAATGACTGTTCTTAGCAATGAGGTCTCTTTTGCTGATGTCGCCAGAGATGCGCAGCAAATCTCCAGTAAAAATAATTTTATTTGTGTTCATTTTTTGTACGTAACATGATAAAATTGCTGGAAAAGATACATTTTCTGTTTCGTACTTACCTAGTTTTTGATGTAATTATCGTTTTTTTTATTTTTATGTTGTAAAATAAAAAAAAATTCCTACATTTGCATCCGCTTTTAAAAAATATAACTTGCATTTATGCGCCATTACGAAGTAACATTTATAGTAGATCCAGTGCTTTCTAAAGAGGAAATTAATGAGACGGCTAAGTCCTATTTAGATAAGTTAGCAGAGTTAGAGTGTACCATTATTCATGTGGATGAGATGGGTTTACGCCAGTTAACATATCCAATTAACAAAAGAACATCTGGTATTTACTACTGTGTGGAGTTTGCAATTGAAAAGCAAATAGATGTAGATGTTATTGAAGCACTTGAATTATCCTTGCGTCGCGATGAACGTCTTTTACGTTTTTTAACAGTTGTATTGGATAAGCATGGCATAAAATACAATGACGACAAACGTAAAGGTCTGATTGTAAAATATGACAAAGAAAATAGAAAGAAATCTACGGACAAAGAGTTGATAGACGAAATACAAGATTAACATATAAAATTTCATTTAAGTAGTAAATGGCAACTAGAGACGACATTAAATTCTTAACCAATCCCAACATTGGGCAGAGAAATAAGAAATATTGCCGATTTAAAAAATACGGCATCAAATATATTGATTACAAAGACGCTGATTTTTTGCTTCAATTTGTGAACGAGCAAGGTAAAATATTGCCACGTCGTATTACGGGAAATTCCCTAAAATATCAACGCAAAATAGCAACTGCTGTGAAACGTGCACGCCACTTAGCATTGCTTCCTTATGTAACCGATTTATTGAAATAGACCATTGTATTAAAATATAGTCTAATGAATATTATTTTGCTTCAGGATGTGGAGAAAGTAGGAAAGAAATTTGAACTGGTTGAGGTAAAGCCAGGTTATGCAAGAAATTTCTTGATTCCTAAGAAAATGGCAATTATTGCAAATAGAGAAAATTTAGCTAAACTCGATGAACACAAACAAAGAGAAATGGCTAAGGAATCCAAATTAATAGAAGAGTATAATATACTGAAAGCCAAAATTGAAGGTACTAACTTCAGAATTGGTGCGAAAGCAGGTACAAGTGGAAAAATATTTGGTAGCGTTACGAGCGTGCAGATTATACAGACTATTCAAAATACATTAGGTATTGAAGTGGATAGAAGAATTGTGGAAATGCCCGAAGAAGTAAAAGATTTAGGTGAATACGAGGCAACGATCAAATTCCATCCACGAGTGGAGGCAAAATTAAAATTTGAAGTAGTCGGGGAATAAATGATACCATTAACTTTTTTTGGAAAAGGGAATACTTGTCAAAGTGTTCCCTTTTTTATTTGATACATTTACATAAACATAACTAGCTTTGGCAACGACAAAAATTTTTAATGACCCTGTTTACGGATTTGTTAGTATTCCTTACGGCATTTTGTTTGACCTTGTGGAGCATCCTTATTTTCAGCGTTTAAGGCAAATCAAGCAAGTAAGCATGACGCATTATGTTTACCCTGGAGCTTTACATACGCGCTTTCACCATGCGCTAGGTGCACTTCACTTAATGACGCAGGTGATTGAAGTATTGAAAGGGAAAAACATTGACATCAGCGATTCAGAAGCCGAAGCTGTTTGTATTGCTATTTTACTTCACGATATTGGGCATGGTCCGTTTTCACATACCTTAGAAAATACCTTGATTAATGTACATCACGAAGAACTTTCTAATTTGTTTATGGAACAACTCAACGAAGAATTTGAAGGGCGTTTATCTTTAGCCATCCAAATTTTTAATGATCAGTATCCAAAAAAATTCCTACATCAACTTGTTTCTGGGCAGTTAGATATGGATAGAATGGACTATTTAAACAGAGATAGCTTTTTTACAGGAGTTTCAGAGGGAGTTATTGGTTATGACCGAATTATTAAGATGTTGAATGTCAAAGATGGAGAATTGGTGGTAGAAGAAAAAGGTATTTATTCTATTGAAAAATTTTTGATTGCTAGAAGGTTGATGTACTGGCAGGTTTATCTGCACAAAACGGTGTTAGCAGTAGAGCAAATGCTTATCCGTATGTTGCAGCGCGCTAAAGAATTGACAAGGAGCGGAGTGGTATTTAATATTTCGCCTAGCCTTGATTTTTTCCTACATCAAGACTTTTCATCCGCTGATTTTAAATCGAATCGCAATATTTTGCTGCATCATTTTGCTTTGCTCGATGATGTTGACATTATGGCGGCAGCAAAATATATGATGCACCATGAGGATAAATTGCTTGCTTATCTAGCAAAAGGTATTGTACAAAGGAAATTATTCAAATTAATCTTCAGAAACGATCCTTTTGACTCAAATTACGTGCAATACGTCAAAGATTCCATTGTGAAAAGTACAGGGGTTACGACAGAAGAAGTCAATTATTTGGTATTCACAGGCACAGAATCGAATAGGACTTACAGCACTTCCAAAGACGAAATTAAGATTCTGTTTAAATCAGGTGAAGTGCGTCGGATGTCGCAAGTTCAGGAATACAATATGCAATCCAACATTGTTACGAAACATTATTTATGTTACCCAAAAGGGGTAATTTGAGTAAAAGCAGCTCAAGATATTTAAAATTGATTGTAGGAATTCCTTTAGCATTCCACTTCAATTTTTACAAGGATATGTTATATTTGTGAAATTTTTAAGTAAAACAAAGGTGTAAGTTGTGATTATACCTTTCAAAAATATAAATAATGCAAGAAACGCCTGCTATTTTACTCCTTGAAGATGGTACATTCTTCTTAGGTAAAGCTGCTGGGAAACAAGGTATTGCCACTGGTGAGATATGCTTTAATACCGGAATGACAGGCTACCAAGAAATTTTTACAGACCCGTCTTATTTTGGGCAGTTACTTATCACGACCACAGCGCATATCGGTAATTATGGGACGAAAAAGACAGAAGTGGAATCTGATGCAGTCAAAATTGCGGGATTAATCTGTAAAAATTTTACAGACCGCTACTCTCGAAAATCCGCAGATCATTCCATTCAAGAGTATTTAGAAAAAGAGAACTTAGTGGCGATTTCAGATATAGACACTCGCGCATTGGTAAGGCATATTCGCAGTAAAGGTGCTATGAATGGCATTATTTCTTCGCAGGAATTGGATGTTGAAAAGCTCAAGAAAAAATTGGCTAAAGTGCCTAGCATGAATGGCTTAGAACTTTCTAGCCAAGTGACCACAGAAAAAGCATACACACTCGGTGATAAAAAAGCAACTTATAAAGTAGCTGTACTAGATTTAGGTACAAAACGCAACATTTTCAATAATCTTTTGCAGAGAGATTGCTATTTGAAGGTTTTTCCTGCCAAAACACCATTTAAGGAAATGGAGGAATGGAAGCCCGACGGCTATTTCATCTCTAATGGACCTGGCGACCCTGCTGCTATGGATTATGCGATTAAAACAGCAAAAAAAATGCTTAAATCAGAAAAACCATTATTTGGTATCTGTTTGGGGCATCAAATTTTGGCTTTAGCAATGGACATTCCGACGTACAAAATGCACCATGGGCATAGAGGAATCAATCATCCTGTGAAAAATTTAGTGACAGGCAAGTGCGAAATTACAAGCCAAAATCATGGCTTTGGAGTAAGCCAAGAAGCAATTGCAGCTAATGCCGATAGTATAGAGGTTACGCACATCAACTTAAATGACCAAACTATTGAGGGAATCAGAATAAAAGGGAAACCTGCTTTTTCGGTGCAATATCACCCAGAAGCTTCTCCCGGACCACACGATGCAAAATACTTATTTGATGATTTCATCCACTTGATGGCTGAGTATCGGCTGAAACTGTAGAAATAAACTTTTAAACTAAACAAATATCTCCGACTATGAGTGTAATTTTGGATATTTTAGCCAGACAAATACTGGACTCCAGAGGAAATCCTACCATTGAAGTAGAAGTACAAACAGAAAATGGCATTATTGGAAGAGCTGCTGTGCCTTCGGGGGCATCAACAGGTAAGCACGAGGCGGTAGAATTGAGAGATGGCGACCCTAGCGAGTACATGGGCAAAGGCGTTTTGAAAGCCTGCCACAATGTCAACGAAGTCATAGCGGATGAATTAATCGGCGCTGATGTATTTGACCAAATCGATATTGACCAAACTATGATTGATTTGGATGGCACGGACAACAAAGCAAAATTAGGGGCAAATGCAATACTAGGTGTTTCTTTAGCAGTAGCTAAAGCAGCGGCGTTGGAGTTGGAGCAACCACTTTACCGCTACATCGGAGGTGTGAGTGCAAGAACCCTACCAGTACCGTTGATGAACATTTTAAATGGTGGAAAACATGCCGATAATAGTATTGATTTCCAAGAGTTTATGATTATGCCTGTCGGTGCGGATACTTTTTCCGAAGGGTTGAGATGGGGAACAGAAATTTTCCATAACCTAAAGAAAGTGCTACACGACAAAGGACACTCTACCAACGTGGGAGATGAAGGTGGATTTGCACCAAACCTGAAATCGAATGTAGAAGCTATTGAAACCGTGTTGCAAGCTATCGAAAAATCGGGTTTTAGACCAGGTGAAGATGTTATGATTGCAATGGACGCTGCCGCTTCCGAATTTTATAATGCACAAGAAAAAGTGTATCATTTGCATTTTTCTACGGGCGAGAAATTGACCTCAGAAGAAATGGTGGCTTATTGGACAAATTGGTGCAACAAATATCCTATTCTTTCTATCGAAGATGGTTTGGATGAAGACGATTGGTCAGGTTGGAAAGCCTTGAACGCTTCCATCGGTAATCGAGTACAGCTAGTAGGCGACGATTTGTTCGTAACCAATGTAAAGCGTTTGCAAAAAGGAATTGACGAAAAATGTGCCAATTCTATCTTGATTAAAGTGAACCAAATTGGTACGTTAACAGAAACAATTAACGCAGTGAACTTGGCTACGCGCAATAAATTCACCAGTATTATGAGCCACCGCTCTGGCGAAACAGAAGATACCACAATTGCTGACTTAGCAGTAGCATTGAACACAGGACAAATCAAAACGGGTTCGGCTTCACGCTCTGATCGGATAGCAAAATACAATCAGTTGTTACGCATCGAAGAAGAATTAGGCGATGCAGCCATCTATCTTGGCAAATCGTTGTTAGTAAGATAAGAGCGTTAAGAAACAGATATGCTAAATCTTCATGATTTGGTATGTCTGTTTTAACAAAAAAATACTAAGGACGAGTTTGATAATAAATGTTCATTTTTTATGTTGAGTTTTGCTTGGAATGCCACTATTTCCGATAAGCTTATATTTCAAACAAAACTCAACAATGAACATTTGTTTTATTATCAAACCTAACCAATTTCAACATCAAAACAACGCAACAACATGGCAAAAAATCCAATCCAAATCCTCTTCAACAAAATACCTAAGCCGTTCAGAAATCGCTATGTTTTGGTGGTAGTGCTTTTTCTTATTTGGATGATAGCTTTTGATAAGAACAATGTGCAAGTACAATTCAATTTATCCCAAACCAAAAAGAAACTAGAACAAGAGAAAACCTATTTCGAGGAAGAAATCAATAAAACCCGTCAAGGAAAATACGACATTGAACAAGATATTGAGAAATTCGCCCGAGAGCGATACTTTATGAAGCGAGCCGATGAGGAAGTATTTGTAATTGTGGAAGAAGAATAGCGTTGGGCGTTTTAAAATGACATATTATCCATCAATCTTAAACATCTAAAATATAAAATCAACCATGTCTGTATTAGTCAACAAAGATTCGAAAATCATCGTGCAAGGTTTCACAGGAAAAGAAGGCACTTTTCATGCTGAACAAATGATTGAGTATGGCACAAATGTAGTCGGCGGTGTTACGCCGGGTAAAGGAGGCACAATGCACCTCGACCGCCCAGTATTTGATACGGTAGCGCAAGCTGTGGAGAGAGCAGGTGCTAATGTATCTCTTATTTTTGTACCACCTGCTTTTGCTGCCGATGCGATTATGGAAGCTGCTGATGCAGGTATCGAAGTTATTATTTGTATCACAGAGGGTATTCCAGTTCAAGACATGGTGAAGGCAAAAGCATATGTGAACGAAAGAAATTGTCGCTTAATTGGTCCAAACTGTCCAGGCGTAATCACGCCAGGCGAAGCCAAAGTGGGCATCATGCCAGGATTTATTCATAGAAAAGGTACTATTGGTATCGTATCGCGCTCAGGTACACTGACTTATGAGGCAGTGGATCAAGTAACAAAAGCAGGTTTAGGGCAATCCACTTGTATTGGTATCGGAGGCGACCCTATCGTGGGTACAAGTACCAAAGAAGCCGTTGAATTGTTGATGAACGACCCTGAAACAGAGGGTATCATCATGATTGGCGAAATTGGTGGCGGTATGGAAGCAGAGGCAGCAAGATGGATTAAAGCACACGGCACTAAGCCCGTAGTCGGCTTTATTGCTGGTCAAACAGCACCAAAGGGACGTAAAATGGGACACGCCGGTGCTATTGTCGGTGGACATGATGATACTGCCGAAGCCAAAATGGAAATTATGCGCGAGTGTGGCATTCATGTTGTTAGCTCCCCAGCAACTATTGGCGCTACTATGGCAGCTGCATTAAAAAAATAAGATTACTATTTTCATGAAAAGAATGTGGGATAGCTCCAAAAAGCTATCCCTTTTTTGTTTGCTCCTTCCGCTCAATTGCTCAAGCAGAATTTGTTTGGTAGTAAAAAAATGTACAGCAAGTAGCCCCTATTGGGTCGCTAGAGCAAACGACATAGCGTTGTCCTAAGGAAATGTAAAGGTAAATGCAGAAATCAATATATTATAATTTTTATTAATTCAAATGCTAAAAAAGATGTATAAACATCAATAATTATCACATGAAAACACTTTTTTACAAAAAGTAAAACTATTTTTTTGTTTATATACCTACGATAAATACTTTTCATTTGGTTTCTACAAATTAAGAAATCAGATAGGTTGAAATTGACTCATAGCTATTATAAAACAAAATTGTTAATCTAAGATAGATAATTCTCCATTTAGTTTCAACATAAGCAATTTTAGGGATTTTTCTATCATGTACTTTGCTTTTGAATAACATTTTGACTTCCTTCTAAACCTTGCTAAAAAATGTCTTATCAAACTATTGTAACCCTCCACTGTAAATGTTTCTGCTTTTGATGCTATGTGCTTTTCATCTGGAATTAATTCAGAATAACTTTTCCAATAGTCTGAACAAAACCCATTTATGTCTAATTTCTCAATTTTTTCCCAAAGTATTTTAAATGTTTTTGTTGATCTGTCCCCACAGACAAAATCGATATACCTTTTTCCAAATCTATCAACAGCAATCCAAATCCAACAGTAGTTTTTTTTTGCATAATATAGGTGTGCAGCTCATCCAACTCAACAATCTCAACTGCTTCGTTGCATTTTGGCAGTTCAATTTTATCTGCCCATTCTTTTATCCATTGATATACCGTAACATGACTAATTTTTAACAGTCTTCCAATAGCCCTAAACCCCAAACCTTCTAAATACATTTCTAAGGCAAATCTTTTTGTTTCAATCGGCTTGACATCAGATTTTTTTTCTACCGTGTAACGGTAAATACATTTTTTACATTTGTAGCGTTGTAATGATCTAACGATACCATCTTTAGTATATTCTGAACTTTTACACTTTGGACAATTCATAAGTTTTTTTTGCAAACATATAAAGCTATCTTAGGTTAACAATACTAAGTAAAGAATTGCACGCAACCAATTTATTTTATGGCGCGGCGACAAACAATCTTAAAAGCAGAGTTGTTTCTCGATAGATTAAGAGTAGATTTACCTTATTTAATCATTAAAAGAAGGAAGTTAAAATATTATGAATATGACTAGCACGACATTAGCGCCAATCACCTTAACGCAAGGTGCTGTAAGCCAGTTGAAAAGAATAATGCAAGACCAAAACATTTCGGAAGAACATGGTCTTAGAATAGGAGTGAAGGGTGGAGGATGTTCAGGATTTTCTTATATTCTTGGTTTTGATGTACCAAAAGAAAACGATGAAATCTACGATATAGAAGGCATGAAAGTATTGATGCAAAAATCGCATGCTATCTATTTATTAGGTATGGAAGTGGATTGGGTAGAAGGGCTGAACAACAGAGGCTTTTCTTTTAATAATCCTAATGCTAAGGAAACTTGTGGCTGTGGCACTTCGTTTTCCGCTTAGGTTGGGTACAGAATCAGGATTTATTTAAATCCTGATTCTGATATATCAAAACTACATATTATCAATCACTTCTGTTCCAAATTCTGAGCATTTCAGTAGCGTTGCGCCTTCCATCAATCGCTCGAAGTCATAAGTTACTCGCTTTTTGCCGATGGCACTATTCAGACCTTTCAAGATTAAATCAGCAGCTTCTGTCCAGCCCATGTAGCGGAACATCATTTCGCCAGAAAGAATAACTGAACTTGGATTTACTTTGTCCAAACCTGCGTATTTAGGGGCGGTTCCATGCGTAGCTTCAAAAATAGCAATACCTGTTTGATAATTGATGTTTGCGCCTGGTGCAATACCGATACCGCCCACCTGCGCTGCTAGTGCGTCAGAAATGTAATCGCCATTCAAGTTCAAAGTAGCAATAACGGAATAATCAGAAGGGCGTGTCAGAATTTGTTGCAAGAAAGCATCTGCAATAGCATCCTTAATCAAGACTGCTCCGTTAGCAAGTGCATTTTTTTGTGCTTCGTCGGCAGCAGCTTTGCCATCTTCGGAAGCGATACGGTCGTACTGTGCCCAAGTAAATACTTTGTCACCGAACTCACGCTCTGCAAATTCATAACCCCAATCTTTGAATTTACCTTCTGTGTATTTCATAATGTTCCCCTTGTGTACTAGGGTGACAGACGACTTGTTATTCGCAAGTGCATATTGAATTGCTGCGTTGACTAAGCGCTCTGTTCCTTCTATTGAAACGGGTTTAATGCCTAAAGAAGTAGAATTTGGGAAACGAATTTGGGTTACGCCTAATTCTTCGATTAAGAATTTTTTTAGTTTTTCTGCTGCCTCTGTACCGTGTAAGTATTCGATACCTGCGTAAATATCTTCTGTATTTTCTCTAAAAATAATCATATCTACCTTTGAGGGGTCTTTTACAGGCGAAGGCACGCCAACAAACCACTGCACTGGACGCACACAAGCGAATAAGTCCAATTTTTGTCGCAAAGCTACGTTCAAAGAGCGGATACCGCCACCCACAGGCGTAGTCAAAGGACCTTTTATAGCAATTAAGTATTCTTCAATAGCATCTAGGGTTTCTTGTGGTAGCCACTCACCTGTTAAATCAAAAGCTTTCTGCCCTGTTAACACCTCTTTCCAGACAATTTTTCGCATTCCGCCATAAGCCTTTTCCACTGCCGCATCAAATACGCGCACGGAAGCAGCCCAAATATCAGGTCCAATGCCATCGCCTTCAATAAATGGAATAATTGGGTTATTAGGTACATTTAAAACGCCATTTTCGATGGTTACTTTAGCTCCGTTCATGTTTAAATTTCAATTTTATGTTTGTTAAATAGAATACATTGGAAATTTAGGAATTAATTTTTCATAATGCCCATCTTTTCCAATGGAATACCCACAAATGTAGTAAATTCAACTTGTAGTTAATTATAGAACAAAATTTTCCTTTTATGATTACATCAAATATGGCTCAAAAACTGTGCATCTTGTTGTTTTGTTTGTCGTTTATGGCTTGCAAAACTCAAAGTAGCAAAATCGCACCAGATGCTAATGCTTGTTTGTATAAAGGTAAAGTACAAGACTTTACAGGTTTGGATGGATGTAAATTATTGATTGTGTTGGAGGACGGTAGCCGACTTGAACCTATTAATTATTCGGAGACTTTAAAAGATAAACAAAACATTGCATTTAGTTATGAAATCGTGGAA
Organism: uncultured Saprospiraceae bacterium; assembly: GCA_937944245.1. Lineage (GTDB taxonomy): Bacteria > Bacteroidota > Bacteroidia > Chitinophagales > Saprospiraceae > JAAUTG01. The sequence goes on from CALDYY010000122.1 coordinate 16,050, forward strand.
GATGCTATGTCTATTTGTATGGCGGGAAAAATAGTGCGCCTCACCTGTTTAGAGGTGATGGCAGACTAAGAGCATGTTTAAATTTTTAATTACTGAAAACCAATATTTTATGAACCTGACTTCAGTAAGGCTTAGTCATTTAGCCCGCTAAATTCCCTCGCCTTCCTATTGTCAGAACCACAAACTATTGATTTTCACTTAAAGAA
>CALDYY010000123.1 GCA_937944245.1 uncultured Saprospiraceae bacterium
TAATTACTGAAAACCAATATTTTATGAACCTGACTTCAGTAAGGCTTAGTCATTTAGCCCGCTAAATTCCCTCGCCTTCCTATTGTCAGAACCACAAACTATTGATTTTCACCTAAAGAAAATTTTTAAACAAGCTCTAAAATCAATAAATGATGGAAAACGGTCAAAAATGAAAAATTTGCTTCACATTACTTTAATATATGCTATATTTTTGCTTAACTTGCAGAATGTATATTTACTAAGAATCATAAAATCGCTAATTGCTCACTAATTAATTTACAATATGCAAAATTTTACAAACTTTTTAATGAAAAGTGCGCTATTACTATCTTTAGTAATGGCTTTATCTGGGCTGCAAGCCCAAACAGTTACCGTAGTAAAAGATGGTACAACGCTTGGACCTTTCGCACTTGTACCAGCGGCTTTTGGTACTCCTTTTCAGCGTTGTACATCTGCCTCCGCTGAGGCAGCTACTGGTGTTTCTGTTACTGGAACGACTTTGGCTTGCGATTCTGTGGTCACTAACCTTACTGGCAAAATTGCCATCATTGACCGAGGTGTTTGTGAATTTAGCATCAAATGCTTGAATGCACAACGCGCAGGTGCTGACTACATTATAGTAGTCAATAATAGTCCTGCTGCACCTATTACTATGGGAGTAGGCTCAGTAGGTACTCAAGTAACGGTACCTTGCTTTATGGTTTCACAGGCAAATGGCGCAATTTTAAAAGCCAATGTAGAAGGTGGAATCTATACAATAGATAATTCCCCAACAGCTAAATTTGATACCACTGATGTGGTGTTGTGGGGTGCAAATGGTGAAGGTGGCTTTGGCGGAGGATTAAATGACTGGACTGCTAACCCTATTTCTGCTGGCATTGGTTCTTTGGATTCAGCAAGATGGGTATGGTCTAGTGGTTCATCATCTGCACAAGGGTCTGTTATCAATTCACCAACTTCTTGTGATGGTGCTGCTTTGTTTGATGCTTTTGCACTCCAAGATTTAACTGCAAATCCTCCCTATCCGGATTTTACCACAGAACTTATTTCTCCTGTAATTGATGCGAGTAGCTTTGTAGGTAGTCAATTAAAATTTTATCAGTATTACATACGATTAAATGGTTCTGCCTTCTTGTCCTATAGTCTTGATGGGGGAGAAACATATAGCAACCCTATTCTAGTAACTACGGAAAATGTACTTACTGCACAGCAAAACAATGTAATTGGTACAGAAATAAAGAGAATTAATCTTCCACAGATTGATGGTCAGTCAAGTGTAAGAATCAAATTTACATTTGATGGTGATTTTTACTTTTGGATAATTGATGACGTACAAATCATTCAAAGAGAAGCTAATAACTTAAGTGCCAACAGTTTTTTTGCTGTACCTATCAATGCAGTTACACCAATCAGTCAAGTAGAGCCTATTATTTTTCAAATAGATGTTGAAAATATTGGAGCGGTAGCACAGCAAAATGTGAATATAAACGTAACTATTTTTGACGTTACTATACCTGGAAATCCAGTGAGGGATACTGTATTTACTGCTAACTTAGCAGCCGCAACAATCGCTCCAGATTCTTTATTTGAGAATATTCCATTTAGTGCAACTTTCACACCTACGAAAGTAGGAAACTACTTAGGCGTTTATACAGTAACAAGCGATGCAGAGGATTTTGACTTTTCGGATAATCAAAGAACGTTTACATTCTCTGTGTCTGATTCTACTTTCTCAAAAGAATTTAGAGCTACTAGTTTAAATCGCCCTTCTAATGCTAACTGGGGTCAAAATGAACCGCGTTCTTGGGCTTACGGCAATTACTACTATGTAACTGATGGTAATTATTTCGCCACTAGTACAAGTTTCATAATTGGAGGTTCTGCTGAAAATAAGGGATTAGACTTAGCAGCAATTTTATACAAATGGACAGATACAAATCAAAATGGAAATGCAGAACCTGAAGAAAGAGAGTTTGTAGGTTTCGCACCTTATACTATTCAGGGTACTGAAACAGGTAACACGCTCGTAACAGTTCCTTTATTAGATTTAGATGATGAGCCAGTAAAATTAGAAGATAATACTGCCTATATAATGATGCTAGAATATCAAGTTGATAGAGTAGATGCTCCAATCGTTAACTTTGGTTTCAGTAATTTAATTGATTATAATTCTGCTGTATTCACAAGCCAAATAATTGGAAATCCTCGTTATGCAGCAATGTTGGGAATTGCTGGTAATCTTAGTGATGCAACTTACGGTTCAGTTGGTTTTGGACGTGGTACTGTTCCAGTAGTGAGGCTAAACATTCAACAAGCAGTGAATACTAAGAACTTAACTTTAGCTGAAAATAGCGTTCAAGTTTTTCCTAATCCAACGAGTGATTATGTAATCGTTGATTTAAACCTTGAGCAAAGCGCAAAAGAAGTAAGTATCTTGATTTTCGACATAACAGGAAAAGTAGTAAGCAGCAGAAAATACCAAAACTTAACAAAAGAAAAATTGGAACTATCTGTTAATGAACTTGCTAATGGCGTTTATTTCTTAAATGTTTTCACGGAAGCAGGAAGAAAGACACAAAAATTAGTCATTCAACGTTAAGCGACAATAATTTAACGAGCTAAAAAGGAAAGGTGGTCAGTTTTAAACTGACCACCTTTCCTTTTTTATACTATTTGATTAAAAGGTTTAATTGTAAAGTATTGACAATGAATGCTTTATTAAGTAAAAGTATTTAATAGCAATATTATTCTAGGTTCTTGAATCCATGTAGATTGTGCTTGAGTAGGGTTATTGATTGGGCTACATTTGCATTGTATTTAATGAGAAGCTAAAGATGCACTACAGCAGACTTTAATGTTAAACGGATATAAGGGCTTTTCCCACTTTTCTCAAAAAACGACAAAGATATTTAAGATGCACTACAGCAGACTTTAATGTTTCGTGGATTGAAAAAGCCCTTAATCCTTTTTTTATTTGCAGACTTTATTGTTAATGGATATTAACTTCCACAAAGATAGTTTTTCCTTTGACTTTCGCAAGGGAAAGGCTGATTTATTTGTATTTATATAGAGATAGATTAACACTGTTAAAAAAATGAGTTCATAAAATCTTATAATTCGTCTATCTACAAATAAATTATTGAGTGCAGATTTAAAGCAACCAAAACACCAAAACAAAAAAGTCCCTACAAATTACATATCAATTTATAGGGACTTTTGCTTTATAATTGAAAGCAGATTATTTCAATTCAAAGTTACCTGCACCCGCTAAGAAGCCTTTGTTGTAAATCTGTACTTCATATTTGCCTTTCTCGAAAGGAATATTAGGTGTCCAATTCACACAAACATTTTCCTCTGATTTTGCATAATCTACTTGTGCAGATTTGGTGTAGCGCACTTTTTCTTTCGTTTCTTTGTTATCTAACATTCCTGAACCCAAATCTTCAACCGCTAAAGTTTCACCAATAGGATTGATAATGCGTACATAAAAGTTTTCTCTACCACCATTAACTATATTGTTCACTGTGGTGTTAAAACAAATTTGCAAGTTATCAATGTCTTTAGCTTTATTCTGTTTTACTGCTTTACCACTACCTTTAGTTTTGTAGCCAGTAACTTGCAAACCTTGCACTTTAATGACCGATGCGATATCCACTTTTTCAGCTAGTTTTGTGTTTTCCATCGCTAATGCTTCACGCTCAGAAGACAAGGCGGCTTTTGCTGTACTTAGTTCTTCGGCTTCAAAAGATTTTTCTTGGAGAGAAATTCTTAAGGAGTCTGCCTTGCGGGATAGATTTACCGTTTGTCCTTTCAACGCCTCGTTCTCTGCTTTCAACTGATTAATTTGTGCCACATATTCTTGTGCTTGGTTTTTCAAACGTTGTGTCTCAGTTCTAGCTTGTGATAAGCTGCCATTGTCTCTCAAAAGACGGTCAATTCTGTTTTTTTGTTCTTGTAACTGATTTTTTTGTTCTTCGATAAGTGCATTTAGCTCATCGTTTGTTCCTTTCATTTGTTCTAGTTCGGATAATGCTTCGTAGTAGTCTTTTTCCAACTGCACTTTCAATTGCTCTGCCTCAGAAAGTTGAGTAGTTAGCTGCTGATTCTTTGCATCTTGCTTGGTTTTGTTGATTAACAAGAAGATATTTGTACCTAGTAGAAGCGCAATCACCACTGCTGCAATAGCGATTAATCGTTGTCTTGAGTTGCTTGAATTGTCTGTTGCCATTTGAATTTGAAAATTTGAATTATCCTTAATTAATATATTTTCTTGATGCAAAAGTAGTATAAACCTAGCTACAATGCTAGGGGTGTAAAGTAGGATTGAGTGAAAAGAGCCTTCTTGTCGTTGATTGTTTATTTTCATTAGGTAAATTACAAAAATGGTAGAGCATATAGACTTGTCAAAAACGTTATTCTTGGACATAGAAACAGTCTGTGAACAACCAGACTATTCGGCGTTGAGTGAAACTTTCCAAGAACTTTGGAAATTGAAGTGTCGCCAACTTGCTAGGCAGTATGATGTGCCAGTTGAAAACGAGCAAGCCGCTGAACTTTACATAGACAAAGCCGCCATATTTGCCGAATTTGGTAAAATCATTTGTATTTCAGTGGGTGTACTACATAGAGATCATGAAGGGAAACTGGTGGTACGTTTAAAATCATTTGCTGGCGATGATGAGCGCAAGTTACTCTATGATTTTGCGCAGCTCTTGCAGCAGCATTATGATAACCCTGCTACGCATAATCTTTGTGGACACAATATCAAGGAGTTTGATATTCCTTACATTTGTCGAAGAATGATTGTTAACCAAGTGGCGTTACCACAGGCATTAAATTTGGCAGGAAAAAAACCTTGGGAAACCAAGCATTTGATAGACACTTTGGAACTTTGGAAGTTCGGTGATATGAAGCACTACACTTCTTTAAGTTTATTGGCTGCCGTACTTAACTTTCCCAGTCCCAAGAGCGATATTGATGGCAGTAAGGTAGGTAGAGTGTTTTGGGAGGAAGGCAATGTCGAAAGAATAGCTGCCTACTGCGAAAAAGATGTTGCAGCTACAGTGCAATTACTTTTGCGTTACAAAGGATTGCCTATTTTGGAAGAGGAACAAATCATCTCTGTATAAAGATGATTTGTTCCAATGAACTATAAACGTTGAATCAGTAGGACTAAAGAAAGCACGGTAGTTACTTGCGCTAAAGTGTCTCTCACGACTTGGCCCCAATTTACTGGTTCTCTTTCTGCCTCTAAAATGTTATCTTCCTCTTTAGGTGGCTTCACGCCAACCTTAATAATAGAACCGCGTTGCACTTTTGGATATATTCTTGCAATACCTAAATCAACTGTTCTTTCAATTCTTCCGTTAGGTTGCTCGACAGTAATTAAACTTCGCTTACCATTATCGCTAATACCTGCCGCGTACTTATTCACATAGAACATAGCGCGCTTGCTAGCATGGTAAGGTACATCAATTTTACCGTCTAGCAAACGTTCAGGGTATAATTCTGGAGCCTTAGTCGCCCCTATAATACCAACGAGGTCTCTTTGCTCTGGAATAGTGATGATGTCGCCTTCTTTTAAGATTAAGTTCGACCTAGAGTTCTTATCTTTCATTACTTCATCAAGCTGGAAAATAACAAAACCGACATTATCCTCTTGACGGAAAAGTGTAGCTCCTTCTATGAATGCTCTATTGGTCAAACCACCAGCACGTTCGATGACAGAAAAAATACGTTCGTTGTAATCAAGTAAGGCGTAAGTTCCTGGAAACTTCACTTCGCCATCCAAACGAATGGTTTTAAATAGTTCAAAATTTGGCTTCCTACGAACGACAATCAAATCAAAAGGCTCAAGCCCAAAATCTATACCTGAAGTTAGTTCTAAATTTTCATTGATTTCTACCTGAGCCACCATAGTACGTGTTTCTTCTTCGCCAATAATTAAGCGAAAAACTTCAATTTGATTGGCGGCAGCCGATACCTTTAACCCACCTACTAAGGTGAGCGCATCTCTAAGTGTAAGACTTTTGTCATATTTTATAGTGCCTGGTGAGCGTACTTCACCTTGCACTTGTATTTGAAATTCATCCGTAAAAGTAGGATTTGCTAGAACCGAAATAGCATCAAAAGGCATAAGTGAAATGTTCTCTGCCGAGTTAGGACGCTCCATCACCTGCCGAACATTTACCCTGATATAGTCCACCTGCTTTAGATTGGTACGATTTTTCCTAATCAAGTACGCATAGTCGTTAGCTTCTGGGTCTAAGCCACCTGCCAGTAAAATAGCATCTTCTACTTTTAAATTTTCGCTGATATCGAAAGGAAATTCTATTGGATTACGCACTGCACCTGAAACACTTACTGTACCAAAATCAGCGTACTTGCTTTGCAAAAATACAGTTACCTCATCTTCTGGTTGCAAGAGTAAATTATTTGCATCATTAGGATTAGCAACAGCTTCATCCAGATTTACTCTAATGTATTGTCTATTGCTATCCGTTCGTCTTCTTTTCACAAAAATGACATCTGTTCTAGCTTCTTTTTCGAGCAATGCCATTTTTACTAAGTCCAAAATGCGCATAGAATCTAACAATTCGTAAGTATTTGGTAACTGTACCGCTCCATTAATCTTAACGAAATTGTCAAATTCTTTTGGAATGACATTAATTATGATTTCATCGTTGTCTAAAATCGGGAAGTCTTGCTTTTTATCTTCTAGTTCTCTTAAATTAACATTGATAATGCGTTGGCGGTCATTCTCAAATCGCTTGATTTGAATGTTAGAACGATAAGCATTAGCATTTAAACCACCTGCATAATCAATCAATGCAAGCAGATTTTCTTTGTCGAGCAGTTCATATCTTAAAGGACGTTTTACTGCACCTCTTATACTTGCCACTTTTCTAGCAGTTGGAATATATAAGAAATCATTTTGCTCCATAAAGAAATTATAAGCGATGGAAGGATTTTGCAAATATTCATACAAATCCAGCTTTTGGCGTTTGCCATCGGATTTGATGAGTTCAATATTTCTAAGGCTTCCAATATCGCTAGGTCCACCAGCGAATCGCAATGCACTAACTGCGTTATAAGTTGCTGGAATAGTAAAACTTCCTGGACTTATAACTTCCCCAACAATATTAATCGTAATTGTTCTCGCTACATCAAGCACTAATGAAAATTGACCTGGCGTAAATTGATACCGTTGTTGATAGTTTCTGATGAGTATTTGCTCTGCTTTTTCAATGGAAATCCCTTTCAGAAAGATAGGTCGCATGTAGGGCGGACGAATAAAACCATCTGAAGCAATTTCGTATTTTTCATTCAATAAAGAATTACCAAAAATAGAAACAGTAACTTCATCTCCTACTCCTAAAATATAGGACTTAGGGGGCTTCACATCATAGGATTTATTGATTTGTGGACTGTCTTTATCTCTGAACAATTGCTGTCCATAGATAACAGGTGGTGGTAATTTTTCTACATTGTTCTCCGCAATTTTCTCCGCTACAGCTACCTCTACGGACTCTCCCTCGCGCACACTTTGCTCAATATCTTCGATAGCTTCGTCCACAATTTTTTCTATCTTTTGCTCGGAAGCATTAGTGTTGTCTAACTTATTTTGAATGGCTTCGGTAGGTGTTTTTGTTGAGGAAGGAGCATTATTAGACGTCGTTGTTGGTGGACTCATACGCTCCAACTCTGCAATTACTTCTTGAAAAATGCGTTGTATGCGAAGAGGGTCTTCATTGATAATAGTAGGGCTATTCAAATCAACGCCTTTCTCTTTCATTTTTGTAATTACTGTCGCTTCACTTAATCCTTTAGCTTTAATTTCTGCTCTTGCATTTTGTATAGCAGTATTAATTTGTTGTTGCTTGGAAAGGTCGGCAGCGGAAGGCGTTTGTGCATTTACCAACGTTACTGTTAAGCAAAAAAGCAACAGAAAAGAAATAATAATCTTCATAAACTCAGTATTTGCTAATGTTCTATTTGATTTTGGATAATCATATTTTCTTGGATGGACAACATAAGACATTGCCCATCCAAGATTATTAAGCATTTTGAGGTACTTTCACCTCTTCTTTAAAATATTCAAATGTTCGTTTTAAGCCTTCTGCTCTTGGTACTTTTGGTTCCCAACCTAGAATGGCTCTAGCTTTTGTAATATCGGGTTGACGAATTTTTGGGTCGTCAATAGGCAAAGGTTTGTAAATAACCCTAGCTTTTGGATTTCCTACCAATGCGATTACTTCTTCTGCAAATGCTCCAATGGTAATCTCATCGGGATTGCCAACATTTACGGGCTGTGTGTAGTCGCTTAATAATAAGCGATAAATACCTTCTACCAAATCATCTACATAGCAAAAAGAGCGCGTTTGACCGCCATCACCAAAAACAGTTAATCCTTCTCCACGAATCGCTTGCGAAAAAAATGCAGGTAGCACCCGTCCATCTTCCACGCGCATTCGAGGTCCGTAGGTATTGAAGATTCTAACGATTCTCGTATCTACCTTATGGAAAGTATGATAAGCCATAGTAATGGCTTCCAAAAATCGTTTTGCCTCGTCATATACGCCTCTTGGTCCGATAGGGTTAACGTTGCCCCAGTATTCTTCGTATTGTGGATGCACCAATGGGTCGCCATAGACTTCCGAAGTAGAAGCCACTAGGATTCTAGCCTGCTTTGATTTCGCTACGCCTAGCACGTTATGCGTACCTAAAGCACCTACTTTAAGCGTCTGAATAGGCATTTTTAAATAATCAATAGGGCTAGCAGGAGAAGCAAAGTGAAGAATGTAATCTAGTTCGCTTGGAATGTGAATATACTTGGTAATGTCGTGGTAATAAAATTCAAATTCTTTCAGCGGAAATAAATGTTCAATGTTTTTCAAGCTGCCAGTGAGTAAGTTATCCATGCCAATTACATGATAACCCTCTTTAATCATGCGGTCGCAAAGATGCGAACCTAAAAAACCTGCTGCTCCTGTAATAAGTACTCTTTTCATAGGAAGTAGTCTTTAATGTGTTGGATTATAAAATGTTGTGTTTCTTCTGTTAATTCCGTGTGCATGGGTAGTGAGAGTACTTTTTGAGCTAATTCTTCTGAAACAGGATAATCGCCTGCTTTATATTGACCATTATTGTAGGCTTCTTGCAAATGTAATGGAATTGGATAATAAATTCCTGTCGGAATACCTACACTGTTTAAATAATTGGATAAACCATCTCTATCTCTTTCTATCAACAAGGTATATTGATGAAAAACATGGGTAGAATAGCGTGCTAATTTAGGTATAGTAATATTTGGAATATCTTTCAAATGAGCCGAATAATAGGCTGCTGCTTTTTGTCGAGCGGCACTGAACTGGTCTAATTCCTTCAGCTTAACATCGAGGATAGCCGCTTGAATGGCATCCAATCTTGAATTTACACCAACTTCGGAATGATGATACCGCACTGCTGACCCATGATTGGCAATGATGTTTAGTTTTTTTGCTAAATGATCATCATTGGTGAACAATGCCCCACCATCGCCATAGCAACCCAAATTTTTAGAGGGAAAGAACGAAGTGCAGCCTATTTCACCTATCGTGCCTAGCTTTTGTCGTTTGCCATCGCTAAAAATATAATCTGCTCCAATCGCTTGTGCGTTATCTTCGACTACGGGTATGCTGTGCTTTTTCGCAATGCGCATAATCGCCTCCATGTTGGATGCCTGTCCAAAAAGATGTACAGGGATGATAGCTTTTGTTTTGGGGGTGATTGCCTGCTCTAGTAAGTATTCGTTCAGCACAAAAGTACAGGGGTTAACATCCACAAAAACTGGCTTTAGTCTTAGTAAAGCAATAACCTCTACTGTGGCGACAAAAGTAAATGGAACTGTTATCACTTCATCATCAGGCTGAAGGTCAAGTGCCATAAGGGCTATTTGTAAGGCGTCTGTTCCGTTAGCACAGGGAATAACATGCTTCACATTTAGGTAATCCGCCAGATGTTGGGAAAAATCCTTGACGGCTTGCCCATTGATAAATTGGCAAGAATGCAACACTGCTTCGATAGCTTTATCCATAGCTGGTTTTAGCTTTTGATACTGCGTTTGAAGATCAACCATTGCGATGTTGGGCATATTACTTTTTTTGTTTTCGGGATCAAAGATAATTGAAATATCTGCAATAAGTAATGTGTAAATGCTTTTAACGTTGGCTTATTTCGGAAAATGTTTAGACCTTTGGAAAAAATGCGGGTATGAAAATTTGCTTATTCATCATATTGTTCAGCGGCACGACTCTTCAAATGCTTTTTGCGCAAAAGGAAACAAAACCTTTGATTCAAACCCATTTTGCTTATGGCTTCTATCTACCTTTTGCTGATTTGAGCAATGATTTTGCTAATCATTCAGAACTAAACATTAGTATGGATTATATGTCGCCAAGACAATTTATATTTGGTACACAAGGTAGCTTTTTTTTTGGTGAGATAGTAAAAAACGACGTATTGGCGAATTTGAGGACTGCCGAAGGATTTATTATTGGTAATGATAGAAACGTAGCGGATATTCAGTTGCGTCAACGTGGTAATTATATTGGTATTTATTCGGGTAAATTATTTTCAATAGTAGAAAGCAATCAACGTTCGGGCATACGAGCAACTTTAGGACTGGGGGTTTTGCAGCACAAAATTAGAATACAAGATGACCCACAAAGAATAGTGCCTCAACTTTCTGCTGAATATAAAAAAGGATATGACCGGTTGACAAACGGCTTAGCGATTCATCCATTTTTTGGTTATCAGCATATTGATAAAGAAAATAACTTTGACTTTATAGCAGGTATTTCCTATATCCATGCTTTTACGCAAAACCGAAGAAGCCTAAATTTTGATACACAACAAAAGGACAATCGCCAAAGGACAGATGTTGTGTTGGGCATTCGTATAGCTTTTAGCCTTACTTTTATTCTTAATCCCTCGACGAGTGAAATTATTTATTAATGCAGGTACTTTACAATTTAGGAATATACTTTTACGGAGTTGCTATTTGGCTAGCAGCTTTTTTTCATCCAAAAGCAAAGCAATGGATAAATGGGCGAAAGAATATTTGGAAAGTTTTAGCTAATAATATTCCCAATAATCGAACGGTAATTTGGGTGCATTGCGCTTCATTAGGTGAATTTGAGCAAGGCAGACCCATCATTGAAGCCATAAAAAAAAAATATTCGACACCATATATATTACTTACTTTTTTTTCGCCTTCGGGCTATGAAATTCGCAAGCATTATCCACAAGCAGATTTTGTCAGCTATCTGCCATTGGATACACCTACTAATGCCCGGCGTTTTTTGAAAATAGTACAACCTAAATTAGTCGTTTTCGTGAAATATGAATTTTGGTACAACTATCTAAAAATCCTTCAGCAGCAGCAAATTCAAGCTATTCTCATATCAGCTGTTTTTCATCTGAAGCAGCCTTTTTTTGGCAAATGGTATAGCCCTTTTTTCCAAAAGATATTGCATAGTTTTAATCAGATTTTTGTGCAAGCGCAGTCTTCCGCCAGTTTGTTGGCGAAGATTAATATTTTGCACTACACGGTTGCGGGCGATACACGCATTGACCGCGTTGTTAATATTGTAAACACTGCTTGTGCTTTTCCTTTGGTAGAAAATTTTGTAGGTGATGCTCCAACGCTGGTTTGCGGAAGCACTTGGCAAGCCGATGAAGCTATTATTTGCTCTTTCATTAACCGAAATGAGTCCAACTGGAAGTTTATCATTGCACCACATGATGTGTCGGATAATCACATTCAGCAAATTAAAAAACAACTTCAAGTACCTCATTTCTGCTATTCAGAAGCTGGCTTAGTGGAGGACTTTAGTTTGCAAAAAGTGCTCATTATTGATTCGATAGGTATGCTATCTCAACTCTATCAATACGGTAAGGTCGCTTACATTGGAGGAGGCTTTGGTAAAGGTATTCACAATACACTTGAACCTGCGGCTTTCAATTTGCCTATCTTGATTGGAACTAATTACGAAAAATTTGAAGAGGCTACACAACTCATTCGTATAGGTGGAATGTTTGTGGTGAACGACGTGGAGACATTAGCGCAACACATGAAAACACTAGAAGATAAAAAGTATTACACAGAAGCAGTTGAAAAAATAAAACAATTTATCTCTGATAATCAAGGTGCTACAAAGAAAGTAATGGATTATTTGGAAGAAAATCAGTACATGAAACAACTACTAAATTAAATTTCAACAAACCTTCCCACGCTTTGCTCGTTAGGCAAGTAAACTAAAAGAAAAACGTTATGGCATTCAAGATATACACAAAAACTGGTGATAAAGGAGAAACCTCTCTTTTTGGTGGAAAGCGATTACCCAAGAACCATATCCGTATTGAAGCCTATGGCACTATTGATGAACTCAACGCCTACATTGGTTTGGTGCGTGATGCCATTGAAGATGAGGCTTCTCGAAGCATACTCAAACAAGCTCAAGACCGACTTTTTACGATTGGTGCCCTTCTAGCTACCGATCCTGATAAACCTATGCCACTTCCAGATATTAAGGAAATTGATTTGGAACTACTTGAAAATGAAATGGATAGAATAGAAGAAGTGCTTGAGCCTCTCAAAAATTTTATTCTTCCAGGTGGACATATTATCGTTTCTTATTGTCATGTTGCACGATGTGTATGTAGGCGAGCGGAGCGCAATGTGGTTGCGTTGAAACAAGAAAGTCCAGTAGCGGACATCATCCCACAATACATCAATCGCTTATCTGATTATTTGTTTATGTTAGCACGCTATCAGTCGAAGTTGCTGAAAGTAGAAGAAGTGATTTGGTTGCCGAGAAAGTAGTTTGGATTTTTTGGACAGAATGGACAGGATAGCCACTGCAAATCCTGTCCATTCTGTCCAAAAGAAAAGTATGCTATGCTATTTAGGGAAGCACTAAGCCTCTGCCTTTTTCTTCTTTGTTTTGAAAAGTTCGACAATTTCTTTTTCCTTCAAAAAACCTAAAGCAGGAAAATTGTTTGCTACGAATTTCTTGATGTCTTGATAATCTTTACCTCTTTTATCCGTGTACTGTTTTAATAGTTTTTTCAAATAAACCATTGAAACTTCTTTTAAATCCTGATTAAATTGCTGGTTAGCAAAAATGTGCATATACTTTCGGAACATTTCTACAATTTCCATATATTCTGGATAATCAGTAGCTTTGAATTGTTGAATAAGTGGTTTGAAATAAGCAAAAATAGTTCTACGTACAGCCTCTACCTCTAGTGAACGCCCCATGTGCTTATTATCAAATAGCTTAACGGCTTCTTGCGTCTCACTGTGCATGTAACCTTTGTTATGAATAATATCCATTAACTGATAATATTCTGAAAGCACATCATCTTGCGATTTATCCAACACCGCAGACATGTTCAAATCTGCTTTTGCGTCTAAAATACTGCTTTTATGTTTGTGTAACTCTAAGAGAAATGCAAAATATTGAGGCATAAAGTCTGGCTTTTCTTCGCGTAAGTGTTGGAACAAAGATTTGACTTCTTCAAGAATATCGCCTTTCAATTCAAAATAACTAGCAAAAATAACAAGCATTTGAAGATGCTCATTAGTGCCGATAAACTCCTCATTGCGAATGAATTGCACTATAGAATCAACAAGACTTTTGTTGTCGTATTGTTTCTCAATTCGGTAGATTAGAAAATTTTTCAGTGCGGAGAACATAATTTTCAATTCGGAAGCGGTCTCTGGAAATTCTGCACTTTGATAATTATCTGACCTAAATTGCAGCCTAAAACGAGCTAATGCAATACGGCGTTCGTCTTCTATGCGATATTTAGATAACTTGTTACCAATCAAATAGTTTCTGATACGTTTATTTTCAAATTCATTAACTAGGTTAGTAATCCAAATATCACTACTCAGCGCAAATCCAATTTGCATAGACTGTCCAACGCGCTGTTTTAAAATCTCAAAATTAGAAGAATTACATATTGTCCTAATGGCATCCGCAAAGTGTTCTTGTGGGATAATGTATTTATATTGAGCGCTAACCTCACCTCTTAATACACTGTAACCCAATACTTTAGGCATAAACAATCCCTCGAATGCTTCGTGCATGAGCACCTTTTCCAAATGTACCAATTGCAATGGAAATTTGTTAGCCACTTCCTCGTGAACAATAGCAATTTTTGGCTCATACATTTCCTTCAAGAAGTTATAATCTTCCTCTTCTTCCGTTTCCAAGTATTTCGCTAATTCATCTGATGATTGAATTTCTTGGGCAATTAACTCCAACTTGTTCAAATAAATTTCATCCAGTTCCTGCAACATATGCTTTGTTTTTTATGATTTATCCTTGTAGGACAGCATTAAAATTAAATAAAAACCCGATAATGCTATCTTGAGCATTATCAGGTTCATTTTTTACCAATTAATGCAAAGTTAAACTATAATTCGTTAAAGAACAATGCTTAATAAATAGATTTGAATTTTTTCTCAATAAAATTGTGATGTAGGATATTCATATTAGAGCATTCCTTTTGTGCTAGGTAAAACCAAATGTTCTGGATTTCTATATTTTGCCATTTTTATTGCCTTTGCGAATGCTTTAAAAATGGATTCAATTTTGTGATGTTCATTTTCTCCTTCGGCTTTGATGTTTAGATTACATTTGGCAGCATCTGAAAAGGATTTGAAAAAATGAAAGAACATTTCTGTTGGCATGTCGCCAATCTTTTCACGCTTAAAATGTGCTTCCCAAACCAACCAACTTCTGCCACCAAAATCAAGAGCAACTTGCGCTAAACAGTCATCCATAGGTAAGCAATAGCCATAGCGTTCAATACCCAATTTATTGCCCAATGCTTTATGAAAAGTTTCGCCCAACGCAATAGCTGTATCTTCAATAGTGTGATGCTCATCAATATGCAAATCGCCTTTTACATTAATAGCCAAGTCGCAAGCAGAGTGGCGTGCCAGTTGGTCTAGCATGTGGTCGAAAAAGCCTAAACCTGTATGAATATTGGCGTTTCCATTACCGTCTAGATTGAGTTGAATATTAATATTGGTTTCTTTTGTTGTTCTATTGACGCTAGCTGTTCTGGTTTCGAGTTTAAGGAAATGATAAATTGCCTCCCAGTCGTTACTAGAAAATGCGATGGTATTTTGCAAGGCATCAATGTTTGTTTTTAATTCTTCAATAGCAAGTTCGGGATAATTATTTATCCAAATGCCTTTTGCGCCTAAGTTTTTTGCCAGTTCCATGTCCGTCAATCTATCGCCAATTACATAAGAATTAGGTAAATCGTAATTGCCTTGCATGTATTTGGTGAGCAACCCTGTACCGGGCTTTCGCGTAGGTAGCCCTTCATGTGGAAAAGAACGATCAATTAACACATCAGTAAAATTAATACCTTCTCCTTTAAATGCTTGTGCGACTTTGTCTTGCACTATCCAAAAACTTTCCTCCGAGAAAATAGGTGTACCTAAACCATCTTGATTGGTAATCATAATAAACTCAAAATCAAATTCTTTGGCTATTTTAGAAAGAAATTGAAAGACTTTGGGATAAAATATCAATTTTTCAAGGCTATCAATCTGTGGATCGTCCTGAGGTTCAATGATTAAGGTGCCATCTCGGTCTAAAATGAGTAATTTCTTCATGCAGTATTCCTTTTAAAGGCAAAAATAGGAACTCAAATCAAAAGAAATGCCTCTAACGTACCAATCTCATAAATTAGGTTAAATATAGTTCCTATAACATTACCTGTAAGTCTGAAATCCTGCTTACCTTTCTTTTCCAATTTTTACGATAATAAACGATAAAGAAAACATGAAACGAATACTTGTTATTGAAGATAATAATGAGGTGAGAGAAAATATAGCAGAACTTTTAGAACTGTCTAACTACGAAGTGATTAGCGCACCTGATGGAAAAGTTGGCGTTCAAAAAGCGGTTGAATTTAAGCCAGACCTTATTCTTTGCGACGTAATGATGCCAGAGCTAGACGGCTTCAGTGTACTTAGAATTTTAGAGAAAAAAGCAGAAACTGCTGATATTCCTTTCATCTTTTTGACGGCTAGAACAGAAAAAGCAGATTTTAGAAAAGGAATGAGCCTTGGAGCTGATGATTATATCACTAAACCCTTTGATGACGTGGAATTGCTAGACGCTATTGAAATGCGCCTAAAAAAAAGCGAACGCATAAAAACTACTTTTGATGGCTCTTTTCAAGGACTAAACGCCTTTATCAATGAGGCTAGAGGGCAAAAAGAATTGGAAAATCTTTCTAAAGAGCGAGAAATAAAACGCTACCGCAAAAAAGAAGTGATTTACAATGAAGGCGATTACCCTAAACGCCTTTTTTTTGTAGTAGAGGGCAAAGTAAAAGTCTATAAAACCAATGAATTAGGCAAAGAGTATATTGTAGAGATATTAAAGGAAGGGGACTTTTTAGGGTATCATTCGCTTATCAAAGACGAGAATTACTTCGATTCAGCAGCGGCAATGGAAGATAGTTTGATTAGCTATATTCCTAAAGAGGATTTTTTTCTACTGCTACATGGCAGCCGCGATTTTTCGGCACATTTTATTAAAATGTTGGCAGATAATGTCTTAGATAAAGAAGAACGATTACTTAGTTTAGCCTACAATTCCATACGTAAGCGCGTAGCAGAAACTTTAGTGGAACTACATGAAAAAGAAGGAAAAACCCAATTTTCCATTCTACGCGACGATTTGGCAGGATTAGTAGGCACTGCCAAAGAAAGTGTGATTAGAACACTAACTGATTTTAAGCAAGAAAAACTAATTGACATTCAAAATGGTACCATTACAATCTTGAATGTCAATAGATTAGCAAGAATACCCAACTAATATGAGCAGTAGAGATAACTAAAGTGGTACATTGATGTTGCTGATACCAACCCATTGTTGCTCCCAGTTGCCTAAGATGGGATAGCCAAATCGAGGAGGTTTAACGCCATGATAATGAGATCGTTGTGCAGTCATTCCTGGTCGTCTGCCATGCATCATTACGTAAGACTCTACGTCTCCATTACTATCCTTTTTTACTTCTGTTACTACTCCAATATGCCCAACAATACCTTGCTGACTATAATCAGATTTTGCATAAAGCATTTCTGGTATTAAATTCTCATATTTTTTACCAGATTGCCCAAAAAACATAACTGAGCCAGGTCGAATTAAATTGCGTTGCGCCAGAGGGTCTTTTATAATGATTAGTGTATTTTTTCTGTGATACCATCCTGCTATGGAACGACTATCGCGAACCTCATTCGGTAGTGGATACTGGTATTCCTCGCACCAAGTGCTTACTTTTTTAGCGATTTGATGAAAAATGCCAGAACAATCTTGTAAGCGTGCGGCATTTTTATTGTCATACATCAAGGAATCTTTTTCCATTTTTTCGGAAAGTAAAGTGAGTCTTAAGCTCAATTCTTGCTCATCAAGACAAATTTTGCCCGTAGCATCAATCCGAATATCCTCTGTGCGTGTGTTTGGTGTCAATGGTACTGTGGGTTCTGACTGTTCTTGTGTTGATGTTCCCGGTTTACCTTCGGGTTTATTTTCAGTTTTAACTTCGGTCATTTCTTCTTTTGCTGGTGCAGTAGTGCTTGTATCCTTTTTTTGCATAGCCGTATCAGAAGTTGTGTTAGAAATGGAAAGGTCAGTATCCTTTTTTATTCCTTTTCGCTGGCAGCTACACATGACAAGAAAAAGTAATGTAGCAGTAAAAATAATGGTTACACTAATGGACGAATGAATCGTTTTCATGCTTTAGGTGTTAACAAGTGAGATAATGATTAAAACTACGCCTAAAGCATTAATCTGCAAAATTATATTTGATGAAATTTTGTAGATTCTTCAAAGTTATATATATAGTCAAAGATTAGAGGAT
Organism: uncultured Saprospiraceae bacterium; assembly: GCA_937944245.1. Lineage (GTDB taxonomy): Bacteria > Bacteroidota > Bacteroidia > Chitinophagales > Saprospiraceae > JAAUTG01. Next base: position 17,941 of record CALDYY010000123.1, read on the forward strand.
TTGTAAAATAGGAGGTTTGAATACGCGCTTATCAAGTTTAGTGTAAACTACTTAATTTCATTCTCTTTTGTTATTAGCGGGGCTTATACCTTTTCATCTTTGGGTCAATTGTCGCAGAGTTATAACGAACTAATTTTTCCCAATCAATTTCTCCGTTGTCTTTGCAAAAGTCGTTTGAAAATTCTCTTGTAAACTTGTTTATCATTTGAGAATACGATTTTACAAATTCGTCATTCTTTTCTTTTGCTTTATGTCCGAGTGGCTCAATTATCTCTGTGTATAGTTCTGTGTCGCCCGAAATAAAAGCCCAAAAACTTTGCCCACAATATTTGAAGTAGTCGCCTTTGTCGGGATTGTTGTCACGACCATAGCAACAACCATTAACTGCAACTACATTTAGTTGAGAGTTACTTGTCCTTAAAGTCTTTTTTGCAGTCTTGAAGTCGGCAACCATTTTTGCAATTTGCGAACTGTTGCCCCAATTCGGACCTGATTTTATGGTTACAATATTTCTTGCTCCGTTATTGTCAAACTCCAAGTCAATGCCCGTAATTCCTGATTTGTAGCCACCGTAAACTTTGCCATTTATAAAAATTGCAAGTCCTTCAAGCCAATCTCCAAAAATGGTTTCTTCATTTGAAGAAATGTGAGCATCAACGATACCCCGAATTATTTGCTCAGCTGTTAAAACGTATTTTGCTTTGAATAGGTATGGGTTTTTGCGTTTTAGAACTTGGGTAAGTTTTAATCCGTCAAGACTTTGAATACGTTTTTGGTGAAATGTCCCTATGTTTTGTTCAACGTATTGCGATACGTCTTTCAGGTTTAGTTTTTTCATATTCTACTTTCGGCTCTAATAAATAAAGTTCAACAGGTTTCAATGCCTTTCTTACCATTTCATAGTATTCGGGAACAATCTCAATTCCTATTGAGTTACGTTTCATTCTGTTTGCAACACTTAAAGTCGTTCCCGAACCCATAAATGGGTCAAGCACTGTGTCATTTTCTTTTGTGAAGAGTTTGATAAACCATTCTGGTAATTCTTGCGGAAATGCAGCACTATGATTTTTGTTATTGCACTCTGTCGCTAAATGCAAAACATTTGTTGGATATGCTTTATCTCTGTCAACCCAATTGGAAATGTTTTTGCCAAAGCCACTTCCAACTTTTGAGTTATCTCTAATTTTGTCAGTGTCAGAAAGTTTTTTAAGTCGGGTTTTTGCCCAATCTCCCATTGGAACCATAACTTCTTCCTGATACATATTGAAATGTTTGGCTTTGTTGAATTGAAGAAGTCGCTCCCAACTGTCTCGAAAACGATTGGGCCATTTTCCTGGATAAGAGTTCTTTTTGTGCCAAATAAATTCTTCCGTCCAAAGCCAGCCTTGCTTTCTCATCTCTAAAATGAGTTCCATAACGTAGGTGCTTCTCTCTCCTTTAACAACTTTCTCTTTTATGTTTAAGACAAAAGTACCTGTCGGTTTAAGCACTCTCAAAAGTTGCTCTGAAATGGGCAAAAACCATTCAACATATTTGTCGGGGTGAATACCACCGTAAGTGCTTTTACGCTGGTCTGCATAAGGCGGTGAAGTCACAATTAAGTCCACAGAATTGTCTGGAAGTAACTTTAATTGCTCTTTACTATCACCCAAATATAGATCCGTTTTTATCTCCATTTTTTCCATTTTATTGTCCTAAGTCATTTAGCAAATTTACCTTTTTTATCCATTTTAGTATTCCGAAAATGTCCCAAAGTTGTCAAAGGTTTAGCTTTTAGGTTCGAGTTTTTAGCTTTGCGAGTAACACTACTGCCAATCCCACGCTACAATTGCCCAATGCTCGCTGTTGCTGGCAGTGTATTCATGGATTACTTTAAAACCTACCTTTTCGTGCGCCCGCAAGGAACGTGGGTTGCGCAAGGAAATTTCTGTGATAAGTAGTTCAAAGTGAGGTTGCATCTGCTGCTTCATAGCTTGGTATAGCCCATAAAATATACCCTGTCCGCGAAAATCCTTAGCAATACAAATTTGTCCCATAACAAAATAATGATGTTCATTGATGGGCTTACCGTTGAAGTGTAAGTTGTCCATTTTCTCAAACATGGCTTGTAGCACAGGAATAAAATATTTGAACTCCTTCAGCATGACCAAAGCGTAACCAACTACTTGGTCTTCATGTTTGGCAATAATGTGCGGGTAGGTTTCATTCATTTTAGTCAGCAAATCTAAATTGTGCTGCACGGTTACAAAACCCTGCTCCTGACTCTCTTGCAAGGAAATGTTTTGCTTAAGATTTTTCTGTTGCAAGTCTAATATCTGTTGTAGGTCTTGGGTGCTAGATGCGTTTGTGTATTGAAGCATGAGATGAACAAGGTATTTTTTTATAATGGAGGAAAATTGCTGGAATTTCCCTCCGTTACGTAATTGTAAAATAGTAGTAATCTTATACAAGTGCCTCTTTCTGGCGTTGTGCTTTGTAAGTTTTGCTCGTCAATGTTCTCAACCTGTAGAAAAGCCAATACATGGCTGGCACAACAATAAGTGTTAAGAAAGTGGCAAAGGTCAATCCGTAAATGACCGTCCAAGCCATTGGTCCCCAGAAATCCGCATTATCGCCACCATAGAAAATTTTAGGGTCGGATTCAGAAATCAACGTAAAAAAGTTGAAGTTGAAACCAAGTGCAAGCGGTACTAATCCTAGTATAGTAGTAATAGCAGTCAGCAATACGGGACGCAAACGAGTAGAGCCTGCTTTAATGATGGCTTCGCGCACTTGGTCTCTGGAGAGTTCCATTTCATCCTTCGCACCAACTTCCTCTACTGTCTTGCTAAGCAGTAAATTGGTATAGTCTAAAAGGACAATCGCATTATTTACAACAACCCCTGCTAGGGAAATAATGCCTACTCCTGTGAATACTATAGATACTGTTCCACCGAAAATGGCATAGCCTAATAGTACCCCAATCGTGCTAAACAAAACGGTCAATAGAATGATAAACGGCACCGAAAAGGAGTTGAACTGCGTAACCAATATCATCAAAATGAGGAATACCGTAATCAACAGGGCATTAGAGAGAAAGGCAGAAGTTTCTGCTTGTTGCTCTTGCTCGCCTGTAAATTCGTAAGAAAAGCCATTAGGTAGCTGGTATTTATCCATAGCGTTTTTGAGTTCGCCCACAATTTCATTGGCATTGTAACCACCCACTACGTTAGAGTAAATAGTAATGACACGCTTCAAGTTTTTTCGCTTAATGGCACTGTAAGTAGAGGTATAATCCGCAGAAGCCACCGCAGCTATTGGAATTTGTAGCAATTTCCCGGTATTATCTCTAAAAATGAGTTGCTGATTGAGGATATCACCTACGTTGTTTCGATATTTTTCATCCAATCGAACAAAAATGGGATATTCATCTTCACCATCTTTGTATTTGGAAACTTCTTTACCAAATACGGAAGTACGAATAGCGCTAGCAATTTGCCCCGTAGAGAGTCCATAACGTCGAGCAGCCTCGCGGTCAACATTAATAATCAACTCTGGTTTGCCCACTTGAACATCACTTTTTAGTTCTTCAATACCCGGAATTTTCAGGTTATTAAAGTAATTAATCACATTTTGACTACTGTTGATGAGTTCAACGATATCATCACCTCTTATTTCAAGGTTAATTGGTTTACCTGTTGGTGGTCCGTTCGCATTTTGATCTACGACAATTTGCAATCCAGGATAACCTTGTAGAGCAGTGCGGATTTTATTCATAATTTCCACCGTCGAAACGCCGTCCCTATCTTGAGACGGCACGAATTGCACGGTAACACGCGCCTTATTAGGTGATGCGCCCGGTTCGGGTGGCGAATTAGGATCAGACGTATTTTCGCCAATTTGTGTTAATACTGCTTCTACAACTGTCCCATAAGGCTCTACCACCGTTTGTATTTTTTGCTCTAGTATATTGATCGTCTCGTCTGTGGATTCGATGCTTGTTCCTAAAGGCAATTCTACAAAGGCGTTGACGTACAACGGGTCAGAGCTTGGAAACAACTCTATTTTTGGTGGATTTAAGCTAATAAGATAAAAAGAAAATCCAAGTAGCAGAAATGATATTATCACAATCATAATCGGAACGCGCAATGCGGCACGTACAAAAACATCGTAGCCGTTTTCGAGAACGGGCAATATTCTATTTTGAAAGAAAAATGAAGCAGGACGAAGCAGGAAGAAATTGACTAAGGTAACAGCGCCTATGGTCAAAAAAATGTTTCTTGCCCATAGGTAGGAAGTTGCGGTATTAACATCCACAAAGTGAAAGATAACAGCTAGTAATAAGGTGCTAACACCTAAAATTAAAGCATTTCTTCGTCTTTTATTGCGAACGGCAATATCATCAGCCCTTTCGTTGAGTGTCATGAATCGAGCAGTAACAGCAGGATTAATTGCCAACGCCACGAACAAAGAAGAAGAAAGGACAATGATAAGCGTGAAAGGTAAATAATACATAAATTCGCCTATCAAGCCGGGCCAAAAAGCAAGTGGTAAGAATGCGGCTAACGTCGTAGCGGTGGAAGTAATAACTGCAACCGCTACTTCGCCCGCGCCGTAACGGGCTGCTTCTTTAGCAGAAAAGCCTTCTTGCATATAGCGATAAATATTTTCCACTACCACAATTCCATTATCCACCAACATTCCTAGTGCTAAAATTAACCCAAAAAGTACCACAATATTTATGCTGACTCCTGTGGCACCCAAGATGATGAAGCCCATCAACATAGAAAGCGGTATAGCTAAACCAACAAACAAAGAGTTGCGTAAGCCCAAGAAAAATAATAAAACCAACACTACCAAGATTACACCCGAAATAATACTATTTTCCAAGTTGCTTACTTGGTCGCGAGTATTGACAGATTGGTCATTGAACAAGCTGATTTTTAAGTCGCTAGGTAGTAATGGTTTTGCTTCTTCAATTTTAGCATAAATTTTGTCGGCAGCAAAAAGCAAGTTCTTTCCTTTCCGCTTGATAATATCCAACGAAATAACGGGCAATTGGTCAGAGCGAGCAATGCTGGTGCGTTCTTTGTAGCCAAAAGTTACTGTGCCAATATCGCGAAGATATATAGGGCGTTGATTTTCACTTTTTACTATCAAGTTTTCTAGGTCTGATACCTTCTTAAACTCACCTGTTACACGGATGGCACGACGAAAGCCATCGTTGATAATTTCGCCAGCGGAAAGTGTTAAGTTTTCAGCGGAAATAGCATTTTCCACATCTCCAAACCCAATTTCATAACTGGACATTTTGAGTGGATTGAGGTCAATTTTGACTTCTCGCTCCAATGCTCCTTTGAGTTGTGCTTCGGAAACTTCATCAATTTCTTCGATTTTATCCTGCAAAAATTCTGCATATTTTCTTAACTGATCTACAGGATAATCGCCAGAAATATTAATCGTTACGATAGGTAATTCCGAAAGGTTAATATCCAATACAGTGGGTTCTTGGTCTAAATCGTTTGGCAATTCGCTTTTAGATTTATCTACTGCATCCTTCACGCGGCGCAAGGCTTCATCTAAATTTTCATCTGCCTCAAATTCAACGGTGATGACCGAGAAATCCTGAATGGAAGTAGAACTAATATTTTTTACGCCTTGAACACCTTGCAACTCCTTTTCAATCGGTCGAGTTACTAAGTTTTCAATGTCGGAAGCGGAATTACCAAAATAGGGCGTATTGATGAAAACTGTTGGAAATTCTACTTCTGGGAATTGCTCTTTTGCAATATTTTGATAGGTTTGAACACCGAAAATCAAAATAACTATTGCCAAGAGAAAAACTGTGGTTGTATTTTTAACAGACCAAGTGGAAAGGAAAAAATCCCTTAATTTACTTTTATCTATTGATGGTTGATTGTTATTTTCCATAAAATTTGCTTGCTCGCTCTAATTGCACTAAGAGCATGTTTAAATTTTTAATTACTGAAAACCAATATTTTATGAACCTGACTTCAGTAAGGCTTAGTCCTTTAGCCCGCTAAATTCCCTCGCCTTCCTATTGTCAGAACCACAAACTAGTGATTTTCACTTAAAGAAAATTTTTAAACAAGCTCTAACAATGGTAGCGATAGGTGAAACAGATAATTAGTTACTCGCAATTTGAATCGGTGAATTTTCCACGAGGCTTTTAGAGCCTTTAAGCACTAATTCTTCATTCCCCGCAAGTCCTTTTTCAATAACAACATTATTTCGGTAGGTCTTTCCTAGTTCAACATACACTTTCTTGGCTACTTTATTTTCACCTTCTTGATGCACGATGTAAACGAAATCCTTGCCACTAATTTCTTGCTGTATTAAATCAATAGAAATGACAATGGCATCTTTTTTTGTGTATTCCTTTATGAGCATGGTGGCAAGTAGATTGGGTTTTATCATACCATTGCTATTCGGAACTTCGGCTTCTACTTTTAGGGTACGATTGTTTTTATCAATCGTTCTAGCAATAGAGGTAATGGCAACTTCTTTTTCCCAATCTAAAGCAGGGATACTAACATTCACTTTTTCACCTTGACGAATCGAGCGGATGAGTGTTTCAGGAACATCTGCTACAATTTTAACTTTGCTTGTGTTTAGCAATAGCGCAATAGGTGCACCGGGTGCTGCAATTTCACCTGCTTTCAAATTTAGCACCTCCACAACACCTGAAGCAGGTGCATAAACATTAGATTTGCTCAACTGTAAATCCAAGCTTTCTAGTGCTTTTTCCAATCGCTCTTTCCCGTTTTTGGCTTGAAGATACTGTACTTCTGAGCCAATTTTTTGTTCCCAAAGGCGTTTTTGACGCTCAAAAAGGTCATTGGCTAATTCTAATTGTTTTTGCAACTCAGCTTTTTGTTTTTCTATCGCCTCTAAGTCTAGTTTAGCCACTAATTTACCTTTACTCACAGACTGTCCCTCTTTGATGTAAAGTTCGAGAATGCGTCCACCTGTTTCGCTGGCAATCGCTACCAAGTCATCTGCCTCAATGTTGCCTTGTACTTCCGTATATTTAACGAAATCTGACTTTCTGATTTTCTCAGTGGTAACGACCGCAAAATTATTTTGATTATCAGGTTCTAATGTCTTGATTTCTGATTCAAGTTGAGCAACAGTTTTGGAAAGTTCTTGTAATGCTGCCTGTTTTTCTTTGAGCAACGCTTTTTTACCAGCCAAATCTTCTGGATAAATCGCTTCAGAAGAGGAACCGCCACAGCTAGCAACTAAAAGTGCTAAGACAGTTAAATAGAAATAGGGTGATTTCATATATTGGTGTGTTTTTGAACAGTGATAATATTCCTTTAAATTTTTAGTGAAGTATAACATGAGTATTTTTTAAATAATTGTTTTTCAATGTATTATATTTTGCCAAGTGCCTTGTACAAATCAGTCCTAGCGACAAGTAAATCATACAACGCATTAATATGGTTGCCTTGCGCCTGATAAAGTTCCCCCTCTGCTTGTGTTACTTCCAAACTTGAGCCAACGCCTTCTTTGTACTTAGTTTGCGATGTTTCATAAATGCGCGTTGCCAAGTCTAAACTTCGTTGTGTGGATTGAATGTTGCGCTTAGCATTATCATAAGCTATTTTTGCATTTTCGTATTCAAACAACGCTGAATGCTCAAAATCAACGAGTTGTAATTCTGTTTTTCGTAAATCCACTTCTGCTTGTTGTATTCTACGTTTAGTCGTCATACCATTGAAAATAGGAACATTAATAGTTGCTCCAATGACGGTTGACCTAATCCAATCGGGTTGGGTGTCATCGAAAACATCGTTACGCTGCAACGTTCTATTGTGATTAGCAAATGCTCTAGCACTTGGGTAGCGTTCCGCCTCTTTTGCTTTGATGTTCATTTTATTGAGCGATTCGCCACTTTTAATCACTTGATATTCTGGTCGTTGTTCCACATTCCATACTGCCTCGTCTAGTTCTGCATCATTCAGTAGTGCTGTGTTGATAAGTACGTCAATATTATCGGTAAGTACAATTTCTTCATTCAAAGGAAAGCCCATTTGAAACTTCAAAAGGTTAGTACTCATCACTACAAATTGATTGGCATTTTCAGATTGGCGTTTTAAGTTTTCCAACGACAATTCCAATCGTTCCACATCTAGTTTTTCTACAAAACCTTCCTTATAAAAAGCATTAGTTTCCGCTAATGTTTTTTCCAAGTTAGCAATGTTATTGTCCAGCACTTCTTTGTTCTTGGTGGGAATTAATGCACCTAAATAGGCTTTTGTTACGTTGTAGCGTACTTCAAAACTCGTTTGATTAATTTGTTTAACCACTAAATCGCGGTATAATTCAGCGGACTTAATACCGACAAATACTTGAGGGTCAAACAATACTGCATTTACATCGAAATTGGCGGAGATACTGTTTTTTAAACCAAAGGTAACGGGAATAAATGTTCCTTCTGGTGCTCCGAAAAACTCGCCCGGCAATAAACTTTGCGGTAGTTGCGGAAAATGTTGATAGCCAAGCGAAGTGCTTACCTTAGGAATCGCAACGGCGCGTAACTCTTGAATTTGTCCTTCCGCTGTGGCTGTTTCCAGTTGGGAAAGGCGAATCGTATTGCTGTTCTGAGCAGCGTATTGCAATGCCTCTTCTAGTGAAAAAGACCGTTGCGCTTGCACAGCGACATTGATGAAAAGCAATAAAAAAATTAGGTTGGCGTACCTCATGTTAAAATCGTTTTAAAATTTATTTAAGGATTTGGTGTTTGCTCATTTTCCATAGCTAAATGTTGGTCTAGTAACGCCCGACCCTTTGGCGAAACCAGCGCATGAACATGGTAAAGAATGTATTCTTCTACAATTTTATCTTTGGCGAAATCAGCAATTGGAAAAATTTCTTCTCGTATAATTTGTAGCATAGTAGCTACATGCAATCGCGCAATGATGTCTGCATTCACAGTCGCTCGATATAACCCTTGTTGTTGCCCATGTTCTATGTTTTCTTTGATTAAATCATAAGCCACTTTGCGCCTTTCTGCTTCCATTTCGCTCCAGTTATCGCGATAGTATTTTTGCAAATCATAAATCACAACGGGCGACATTTGGCGAATGGACTCGCCAAGGTATCGGGCAAAAGAAAGCATTTCCTCAATCGCATTGCTGGAATTAGTTTTGATGAGTTTGAAGTTTTCCACATCAGCTTCTGACTTGGCGAGAATAAGTTCTCGAATAAGGTCGGATTTATTCTTCACTACTTGGTAGATGGTCTTCTTCGATATACCTAGTTTACTAGCTATATCGTCCATCGTAACGCTGCGGATACCATACAGGAAGAAAAGTTCTTTAGCCTGCTGAAGAATATTTTGTTTTAAACACATCGGGTGATTTCTTACTATCTGAACTTACGAAAAATTCCGTTTTGTTCAAATTGACTGGGTAACGGAAGAAACTACTAAAGAGTTTAAAGTTTCTTACTTTTTTTTTACTTTTTCGACGAAATATTTCAACCTTATAAAATGCCTCTAAAAATAAGGTAGTAAAACCCTATCTCCAAAAAAAGTATTACCTTTCGGGCAAGAGAAATAAGCAGTTATGTCAGACGAATTGTATTATGCAGAGCATTTCAATGAACCCGAAATGCCTAAGACAGAGATACCAACAACAAGAATTGATTTGACCAAATTACAAGAAACGGTTGGTAGCATCAAACACGAATTGAGAAAAGTGATCGTTGGGCAAGAGCGATTGATGGATTTGTTGCTAGTTGCTATTTTCGCTAATGGTCATGTCTTGCTGGAAGGTATGCCTGGCATTGCTAAAACGCTAACTGCCAGAATGATAGCGCAAACTTTGGACGTGCCTTTTTCAAGAATACAATTCACGCCTGACCTAATGCCCAGTGATGTGGTTGGTACAACGGTATTCAATATGCAAACGTCGCAGTTTGTGTTTAATGCTGGTCCCATTTTTGCTAATATTGTATTGATTGATGAAATTAATCGTGCGCCCGCTAAAACCCAGTCGGCGCTATTTGAGGTAATGGAGGAAAATCAAGTAACGGTGGACGGCACTACTTACATCATTGAGCAGCCATTTTTTACCATTGCTACCCAAAATCCGATTGAGCAAGAAGGTACTTATCGCTTGCCCGAAGCACAACTCGACCGTTTTTTATTTAAAATTCAACTGGACTACCCTAGCCGAGCGGAAGAAAAAATGATTTTGCTACGCTTTCAGAACGACTTTGGGATTCGACAGGTAAAAGAAGTAAAAAAAGTATGTACAGCCGCTGATATTTTGGCTTGCCGCGCTTTAATCGAGCAAGTTTTCATAGAGGAGAAACTATTGGATTACATTGCTGATATTGTATATCAAACGCGCTACCATAGCGACCTTTATTTGGGCGCATCGCCTCGGGCTTCCTTGGCGTTACTGAAATCGTCGAAAGCCTTAGCCGCCATGAATGGCAGGGACTTCGTCATTCCTGATGATATACAACGAGTAGCTTATGAAGTGCTCAACCACCGCATTTTGCTCAAGCCCGAACGAGAAATAGAGGGTTACACCACTAAAGATGTTGTTAATGAGATTTTGCAACAGTTGGAAGTGCCTAGATAGATTAGGGGGCATACCTCCCTTGAATTGACTATCCTTCTCCCTAAAAACAAAATATCCCCCCTTTCTTTTCTCCAACATCAAAAAAACCCTCTTGATTTTGACGCATTTTTTATTTAATTTTTGTATGTAATTAACATCCCATCACCAAAATTGCGAAAAGGGCAGTTTTGAAAAATTTAAGGTATATGATAACGCTTAAAACAAGAAGCGAACTTGCTTACGCTTATGGCTATTGGTGTACGCCAACTTTCAAAAGGCATGTAAAGAAAACAGGTATTATCCTTCCCCGTTACGGCTTGTTAGATGCTGATATTCAACTGATAATTTATGCAAAAATGGGCATTCCTAAAGGATTCTCCATAGAAGAGCAAGCTATAATAGCGACGCTACTGGAAAGCCATTGCCCAAAACCGTATTTACCCCCCCCCATATTATAGAAAGTTAAATATGTTTGATTTTGTTCAATTTTTGTACTTGCAAAGGCAGGCTGCAATCCCTAATTTTGTATCATATTCTTGTAGCAAGATATTCATTTGATATTGATAGTGCACTTCAATATATTTTTTTGGAAAAGAACTGCTGCTACTGCTTTTGTAGGGTAGGGGTCTAATTATTTTAACTTCTAAAACTATTTAGGATTATGAAAGTAATATTTTGTGCTGTTATTTTGTTAACTACGAATCCATTAGCACTTCTATCTCAAGGTTGGAATGCTAACACTGCGTCCAATTCTTTGTTTACTATCAACTCTTTAGGGACAAATAACAATGTTAACGTAGGCATTGGAACGAATATTCCAGTTGCGCAGTTTCATACTACAGGAACAGTTAGGTTCGCAGGACTAATGAATAATAACTCATTAACTAGAGTAGTTGTTTCTGACAATAGTGGCAATTTATCTTTTAGAAATTTAGGTACCATTAGCGATGATATATTGGCGAGTGCATGGAAACTTAATGGTAATACTATTAGCTCAACAAATTTTATTGGTACATTAAATAATCAAGATTTTAGGATTAGAACTAATAATACTCAAAGAATGAGTATTGACATAAATGGAAATCTTATGATAAACGACCAAATCATTTCTGGGGCTACAGCGAATAAAAAGGTAACTGTTCATACAAACAATAATGTGCAGTATATGGGTTCAGTTAATGTAACTAGCAACCTCAATTCTTTGCATGATGGTATTGTAATTGTGAATACCTCTAATAGTCAATTAGACGGTAGAGGCGTAAGTATAGTAATGCAAAGTTCCAGCGGTACTCCTAATGCATACGGAACAGCTGTTATAAGCGGCGTTACTGTTGCGCCTAATAAAATGGATATAACTTTTCAAGTTGAAACTGATAACTTAACAGATATTCAAGGTAAATTCAATGAAGTTAGAGAAGCAATGCGCATAACTAATAATCGCTTTATTGGAATGGGAACATCAACGCCAAGTGCTAGATTACATGTTCTATGCCAACCAAATCTTAATGGGAGTGATATTAGGCTTCAGAATCTTCCTACTGGACAAGGCAGTGTGCTTGTAATTGATGCAAATGGTTATATCTACAAGTCTACGGCAAATAATAATAATGACTATCAACAAATGAAATCAGCTATTGAAAGCCAAGAACGAGAAATAAAAATACTGAAAGAAGAAATATCACGCCTTAAAGTGTTAAGTAACATTACATTATTCAAAGATGAGAATGATGATATTTTAAGTTTGCAAAAGTTAGAAGTTTTCCCGAATCCAACAAGCTCAGAAGTTATTTTCAGGTGGCAAAAAAATGTAGAACAAAAAGTATGGAATACTACCATAAATATTTATAGTATTGACGGCGAATTAAAAAATTCTACTAATCTAGACTTTAATCTTGAAAATGAAGTTAAAATAGATACTTATGGATGGATAAAAGGTCAGTATATTTGTACTATTATTACTAACGGAAAGGCAGTAGATACAAGGATTTTGCTAGTTCAATAGAAACTCCTATAAAAACTTTTTATCATCAGCAAAGATTGCTTTCAAATTGAAAGTTGATAGAATTGTATTTATAGACTGTTTGTATCCATAAAATTATTAGATATTTATTTAGCAATGTCTAATAATTTTAGCAAAACTCAGACAACGTTAGTACATAATATAAAATCTTCGCTTTACGAAATAAATAAATCATACAAGATGGAGAGGGAAAAACATTTACTTTTTACGATAAGAGATATTTACGAAAAAGGAGGAAATATTATTGAGTATCTAAAGCAGAGTAAACAAACAGATATTAACAGTATTGAAGACATTATGATAAGTTACGATTTTCAGGCGGGAACTTACATAAAATATGCAGACCACAATAAAGAGTATGTTCAAGCCTATACAGGTAATCTTTTCAAGGTAATTAGTAGTTTGGGTAAGTTTGATTCTATTCTGGAAGTAGGTGTAGGCGAGGCAACTACATTAGCTAATCTTCTTTTATATTTTAGTGATATTCCTAAATATGTTTACGGCTTTGATATTTCTTGGTCTAGAATCAAATATGGATTATACTATTTATCAAAACTAGGCTTGACCAAAGTGCAATTAGCAACAGGCGATATATTTGCCTGTCCTTTTAGAGATAACTCAATTGATATTGTTTACACGTCTCATTCTATAGAGCCAAATGGAGGAAAAGAAAAAGAAGCACTTAGAGAATTATTTAGAATTACTAAGTATTATCTAGTACTATTAGAACCTTCTTTTGATTTTGCTGATGAAGAAGGACGTACTAGAATGCTTAAAAATGGTTATGTTACTAATTTGTATAAAATAGCTAAAGAGTTAGGATACAATATTATAGAACATAGATTATTTGATGTATCCTCAAATAGACTAAATCCAACAGGATTGATAGTTATAAAGAAATCGAATAACAATCAACATAACTTATCTTTTTTATGTTGCCCATTAACTTATACAAATTTAGATTTAATTAATGGATGTTACTATAGTAAAGATGCATTTTTAGCCTATCCTGTCATAGATAAAGTTCCTTGTTTGCTACCTCAAAATGCTATTATTGCCACCCATTTTTTAGATGAATTATAGTTATGACGTAGTTGTTCAAGAGGACTCTGCTACGCTAGGTTCTCTTGAACAACGTAACGTGCCCGCGTGCAACACGCGGGCACGTTATACGTCATAACTATTTACAATATAAAGTACAATGAAAACGACTTTGGTCATTTGCGTCTTTACGATTTCATTTTCTTGTCAAGGGATAGCTCAAGTAGCTTTTGGCGTAGGGGTTTCCAACCATACTCATTTTTTTCAACACGATGATCGTCGCATTTTTGATAATGCAAGGTATCAGCCTTCCATAGCCAATTCACTAGGATTAAATGCTTACTTTGAATGGCAGGGGGAAGGAAGATTTCAATTTCGATTGAATACAGCACTTGGAGAAAAAAAAATCGTTCTAGCTAGTAAATTTCGTCTGCCTGACACAGGAGGTAGGGTAAAAGCCACGATTAGCCATAGATTAATATTTGCGGATGTCGCTTTCTTGTCCGTTTTTAATTTATCTAGCACCAAAAACATATTTTTAGATGAAAAGAAAAGTAGTTTTTTTCCCATATTGGGCTTTCACCTTTCTCTTAATCAGTATTTAGGGAAAATTCAAGGAGCTAAAATTAGTAATAACGGTGTGCTCAATCAAGGAACATTACCCGCAGTTGACTTGACCGTAGAAGATTATCCCTTTGTAATTGGTGCAGGGATTAGTCTAGGAACATTGTATAAGTTCAACCTAAAAAAACGCCACTTCGCCTTACAAGCCCTCTTGCAACTCTCCCCTTCTGATTTTTTTAGTGATGTGTTTACCGCTACACAACCAAGTGTAAAAGGTAAATATCATTATCTTTCTTTGGGTATGTACATGCCCTTGATTCAAAAGAAATAAATGACTTTTCATAGCAATCGCCATCAAACCGCACAAAATCATTACTGCTTACGCTCTGTCACAAAATTGACCAAATCCTCCATAGAGGCTCTGGCAGGGGAATAAGGGAGTTCGTGCAGCAGTTCAAAGGCTTCCGCTTTGAAATGGTGCATCTTTTCTTCTGCATAGGCGATGCCGCCGCTTTGCCAAACATATTCAATCACTTCTTGCACTTTTTCGCTGTTATTATGATGGCGTTTAATCAAATTGATGATGTATTTGCGCTCTTTGGCTTCACTCCTATCTAGTGCATAAATAAGTGGAAGCGTCATTTTCTTTTCCTTAATGTCAATTCCTTTCGGCTTGCCGATGTTTTCAGTGCCATAATCCAACAAATCATCTCGAATCTGAAACGCCATCCCAATTTTTTCTCCGAAAAGGCGCATGGTTTCCACAATTTGGCTATCGTTGGTGGTAGAGGCTGCACCTGCGGCACAAGCCGAAGCAATCAAAGAGGCAGTTTTCCCGCGAATGACATCGTAGTAAACACTCTCTTTAATGTCCAAACGGCGTGCTTTTTCCATTTGCAGCAACTCGCCTTCACTCATAGATTGCACCGCCTCTGACATGATTTCGAGTAACTGAAACTGCTTGCTCTTCAAGGAAATGAGTAAGCCTTGTGACAGTAAATAATCGCCGACCAGCACCGCAATTTTATTTTTCCAAAGTGCATTAATCGAAAAAAATCCCCTGCGCTCATAGGATTCATCCACCACGTCATCATGCACTAGCGTAGCGGTGTGCAGTAGCTCAATCATGGATGCAGCTACATAAGTGGCATCTTTTATGCCTCCACTAATCTTGGCTGCCAAAAATACAAACATCGGTCGCATCTGTTTTCCCTTGCGTCGAACGATGTAGTAAGTAATTCTATCGAGTAACGGCACTTTACTGCGCATGGCATCCCTAAAGTATTTTTCAAATACTTTGAGTTCATCTTCAATAGGGGCTTTTATCGTATGCAGGGAATTAACCATAAATTGTATTTTTGACACGAATATTAATGTTAAAGACAACTGCTAACTTTCAAAAGTTTCATTAATTATTGAAAATTAAGAATGATTATGATAGAATTTAGCAATTCATGTGCATCCATTGCAAAATCGAATTACATTTGCTGCACAAAATAAAGGAAATGTGTTAACACTATTTCGCACGAATCAAATTTCTGGCGCACTTTCTTTTCTCCTCTATCTTTTTATTCTCAGAGGGGTGGATATTCTTTTCCCGTACCAACACGCTTGGCAACCTACGGCCATGGGCGTTGCAAGCGAATGGATATTCCAATACATAGGCGACAATATGAGATTAGACGATATATTGTCGTTTTCGCTATTGTTCATTCAGGCAATACTCATTACAGTTGTGGTGAGGAAGCACCAAATATTAATGACGGAGATATTGCTGCCTAGTGCATTTTTTATACTGGCATCTTGTGCCATTCCTGCTTTCTTGCATTTGTCGCCGCAAATGTTAGCGAACACCTTTATTATTTTGGCACTCGACCAGTTAATTGTTACTTACAGAAAAAATAATTTTGCGCATCACCTCTTTAATGTTGGATTTTGGATAGGTTTGGCGAGCCTGTTTTACTTTTCCTACATCACGTTTATTTTGTTGGCATTTCTGGGGCTTTCTTCTATTCGGACTTTTAGCGTGAGAGAAATTTTAATGATTCTATCAGGTGCGCTTGTCGCTTATTTCTTGGCGGGGGCTTATTACTTTTTGATAGATCAATTTCCTTACTTTCTGGAACATCAATGCTATCAGAATTTTGGGATATTAGATTTTAAAGGAAGCCTAAGCATAAATACTTTTGTAGAATTAGGTATTTTTACTATTATGCTGATTATGGTTTTGTTTGGTTATGGCAACATGATTTTTCGTAAAAATATTTCAATTCAAAAAAAAATAGGGATTTTCTATTTTGCATTATTCGTTAGTTTGGGTTCGCTATTCATACAATCGAATGTTGATACAGCACATTTAGCTATCTTGACTGTACCACTTGGTTTTTTGCTAGGGGTATGGGCAAAAGAAATAAGCCCAAATATGGCGGAAGTATTTCATTTATTTTTGGTTGTTGTTATTTTAGTTTGGCAGGCGTTTCCTTTTTGGGGAAATTAACGGCTAAAAAACGCATAAACTTTACAGTTATGAAATTTGGTGTAGTTGTATTTCCCGGTTCTAATTGCGATGATGATGTCGTTTTTGCCCTTGAGGAAACACTCCAACAAGAGGTAAGAAAAATTTGGCACAAAGAAACTTCACTAGAAGGGTTCTCTACTAGCGACTGCATCGTTGTTCCAGGCGGATTTTCATATGGCGACTACTTGCGTGCAGGTGCTATTGCTCGATTTGCGCCCATTATGCGTCCCTTAATTGATTTTGCTAATAGTGGTGGTTATGTGTGGGGTATTTGTAATGGCTTTCAAATACTTTGCGAAGCGCAACTCTTGCCGGGTGTCTTGCTGCGCAACAGCAATCAGAGATTCATTTGCAAAAATGTCTATCTCAAAACACAAACCAATCAATCTGCAATTACAGCAACTCTACCTAAGGAAAAACCTTTAAAAATTCCAATCGCCCATGCTGAAGGTCGCTATTACGCCAACGAGACAACGCTAAATGAACTCGTTGCCAATGACCAAATCTTGTTCAAGTATTGCGATTTGCAAGGTAAGATTTCTTCAGAAATCAATCCTAATGGTGCTTTGCTAAACATAGCAGGTATTTGTAACAAAAGCAGAAATGTATTTGGGATGATGCCTCACCCGGAACGTGCTGCTGACCCAATACTGGGAAATACAGACGGACGATTACTCTTTGATTCCTTATTAACAATGGATCGCGTGGAGGTGAGAAACGGATAAACTCATTTTCACTTTATCCGTTTCATTCCTTATGAAGGATCACCATAATCTTACAACCAACGACATGATAGCTCCCGATGGCTATATTGAAGTAATAGGTGCGCAAGAGCACAACCTCAAGAATGTGAGCGTAAACATACCACGCAATAAATTGGTGGTTATCACGGGTATCAGCGGTAGTGGGAAATCCTCGTTAGCTTTTGATACTATTTACGCAGAGGGACAGCGACGTTACATGGAAACTTTCTCTTCCTATGCGCGCCAGTTTGTCGGCACAATGGAACGCCCAGAAGTGGAACTCATCACAGGGCTTAGCCCCGTTATTAGCATCGAACAAAAAACTACGGGGCGCAATCCACGCTCCACGGTAGGTACAATTACGGAAGTTTATGATTTTTTGCGGTTGCTCTTTGCCCGCATTGGCGAAGCCTATTCCATGAATACAG
>CALDYY010000124.1 GCA_937944245.1 uncultured Saprospiraceae bacterium
TGGCTTTTGCATGAATCATCTTTGCGAAATCAATGCCAAGAGTTGCTTCATAACCTTTTCCCTCCACAGTTCCTGCATTTTGCCATTGCCCATCGGCTGAGAAGGTAGCAGAAATAGGTGCAAATAAAATTTGGTCTTTAGCGATATTTTGGAAATAGCTAAATGAAATATCAAAAGCACGAAATATCGTTAAATCTATTCCCACTTCTGTTTCTTGAACAGTAGCGGGGAGTAAATTAGGGTTGGGCAATGCTCTTTGCAAAGGTGTTCCTGAAAATAAATCAATATTTCCATATCGTTGGGTAAATGTTGGACGAATACCTGCTGTGCCCATAGCTGCACGCAATTTGAGTAGTTGTAAGTTTTTAATTTTCAAGTCTTCACTTAAACGATAGGCTACACCATAGTTGTAAAAAGGAATAAACTTTTCTAAATTGCCAAATAAAGAGGACTGCTCTGCTCGAAAGCTACCATTGAAAGAAAATTTTTCTTTATAGTTTAATGTAGCAGTAGCTGCACCACTATAAGTTGTTGCTTGCTCTTCTGTCGAGGCTAGTAATAAGTTATTATTTAAATTATCTAAGCGACGATTGTTTGCTACAATTAGATTTTCTCCCTGTATGCTATTGGTAAGGTGGTTAGTGTGTTCATAATTCCAAATTAATGCACTATTCAGTTGAAGCCCCCCCAACTTTCGATTTAACCACACGCTGGCTTGTGCATACAACGATTGGTGCTGTTGTTGTTGCTGCCTCATACCACCACCGTTGCTGTTGTTGCTGCCTTCTGTTAAGAACTCAGAAAAACCATCAGGACGAATGGTGCTTAAAAAACCTTTTTCTACAAAAAAAACTTGTTCGTTTTCTCCTTTATCAATACCGCCTAAGTACCTAATTTTAAGGGATTTATTAAGTTGATAAGTCATTGAAATGCTACTCAAAAGCCTGTTGCTTTGTGCTTCGTAAGTAATATTATTTTTGAGGTAAAGTGGATTAACTAAGTTGTTTCCAGTGTTTTCAATGTCCCAATCGAAAGGGCTATTATCTTCTTCGTTATTGGCTGTTAAATTAAACATTGGAGGCATAAAAAGTGCTTGTGCCAAATATCCTTTGTTTGTTCTATCTAGTAAGGTACTATTGGTCAAACTGTAAGTAGTGCTAGTCTGTAGTTTTAGTTTTTTGTTGAGTTGATGGTCTAAATTCAGGCGAAGTGCCGTTCTCATAAATCCATTAGAATGCTGATAAACACCTTGATTATCCAAGCGATTGGCAGAGGCATAATAATTGGTTGCGCCTGATTTGCCTGCAAAAGAAAGTTGATGCGTGCTGTAATTTCCTCTTCTAAACAGTATATCCTGCTGATAATCTTGTAGATTTGGCAAGGTAGTGTTGAATTGATGATTTTCATTCAAATCGCCCAAAGCAGGTTGCGGGGGATTAGGATTGAGAATGAGCTTATTAGTAGTTGTTGCCAGAGAAAATGGTTGTATCACATCCGTGAAGCCAAGTTGTGTATGATAAGTAATTTGGCTTTCTCCTTTAGCTAAATCACTACTGCGTTTGGTCTGGATTTCTATTACACCGTTGCCGCCTCTCCCACCATATAGCGCAGTTGCAGTAGCACCTTTCAATACCTCTACATGAGCAATATCTTCTGGGTTTAAATCACTTAGATTGAAGTTTTCTAGGTAAATGCCATCCAATATAATTAAAGGCTGGTGATTAGCGCTTATCCATTTTAGTCCTCTAAGCAAGATGCGAATATTCTCCGTTGGAGTTATATCTATTTGTGAACCAGCTATTTGTCCTATCCAATCATTGCCTAAATAATCCTGCCATCGTTGTTCAGGCGTGTAAATGCCAATGGATGTACTTGTAGTTTTGGGGTTGCTTTTAGGGAATAGCAACTCACTTTGATATTCCTTGAGTTGTAGTACAATATTTTCTAGTTTGCTCACTTTGTATTCTAATACTTCAAATCCATCAGAAGAACACACCAATACAGGATTTTTTAATGATGGATTAACCACTCCTTTGGCATAAGTAAGGTCATACGAATTAGGTTCTGGTACAACTATTTCAAAAGCTCCTTTATCATCTGATTGGACATTAATTAATGTCCCTTTCAGTTGTACGGATACATTAGAAAGAGGATGACCATTAAGAGTTTGCACGACTCCTTTAATTACGCCTTGTGCTTGGATGTTTGTGTAAAGGCAAATTTGAAAATAAAATATAAAACTCACCGAGAGCCAAAAAACACTTATTTTTTGCATAAAAAAACATCTTTAATCAAGTAATTAGACTTGAAATCCTTTTAAAATTGTGTGTTCACTCTTAGGTAAGTTGCAAAGGGGAAAAGACAAATTTTTATTTCATAACGAATGAAGTATTGCTTTCTGAAAGAGCTGGAGTTAGACAACCCCAACCTTTATCTACCTTGTATAATAGCATTTTATAATCTCCAAAATGTTGTTTGTCCACTTGAAAAGTAAATTGAGCTTTACTGGATAGTTCTTGAGTTTGAGGTGCAATCACCCATTCTGTATTGTGTTCTGGCTGAAAGTAAAGTGTATATTTATAACCTTCTCTATCATAATTGTACTGTATTGTAATTTTATCACCCACTTGTATAGGCTGCTGCTTTGCGACAACCTGAATCTGCTCCTGAGACTTGCAAGGTTGAAACTTAGTGATAGGTAACTTAGGTTTCACATAATTTATATCAGCTTTTACTGGTTGCGTAGAGGTACTAGCATTGCTATCGTCGTCCCATCTGAAAGTTGCACCACTACTGCCACTTTTTGGTGTAAAAGTGCTTTTAGGTGCAACATTTGCTTTATCTTGATTCGCTTTAATGAACTTCAAAGAATCACTTTTTACTGGTTTGTAACGGTCATGTATTTCCAGAATTTCTTCAATGCCATATTTTGCGCCTTCACCAATAAGGTAAGCTGCTTTTCGATTGCCGTTTTTAGTTTTTACAACTACTTCGTAATAAGTGTCTTCCGTTCGATTTGGGTCGAGTATTTCTTTAATTACCGCACCAGGTTTAAATCCCTTTATCACTAAATTTAACTGATCGGGAGTTTTTCCCGACCAGACTGTATATTCACAGCCGTCCTCTTGACAACATCTTGGATTTATCCAAGAAATATACAATGGTTTATTGGAACGATTCAAGTCGTAAACCATGCGCAAATCGTTGATTGGTGTACAGTTGGGATCAGTAGCAACTACACTGAATGTATTTATTTTTTCTTCAATAGTTGGTTCACCATGTTTGTATGACTTTGGAGCGCCAGTCATATCCTCTGAACTATTCGATGTAGTAGTATTAATCGGAGATTTCGCTGTTAAGTCAACAGGTGGGTTTATTGGGCGGTCTGGATAGGTGCGCGTTAGGATTTCATTGTCATTATCTTGGTCTGCATAAATAGCGTTATTGCTTGATTTGGGTTGGTCTGAACGAATCCAAAAAGCACTCATAATGCGGTCTTCTTTAGTTGCATGGTCTCGAATGTATGTTACCACATTTACAGGATGAATAGTTCGAGCTAAATCTTGAGCTTCTAATTTGAATTCAAAAGCTACGGGTTTACCTAATTCTAGTGGAATAGGTTCTAATGCCAAATCTCGATGACTTGGATTAACATATCTAATTATAGTATATGGGCTGAAAGTTCCACACAATGAGTATTTGTCCAATTCTACGCTGCCCACTAAACTATTGCCAATGATTTCCGCTTTGCCACGTACAATACAGGTATCGGGTAGAGTAGGAGTAGGCGCAACTCTAGGTAGTTCATAATTAGTAGGAATATCCGCTTTGTCTGTTGAAGTGTAGGCGTAGGCTGCGCCAATTAAGATGGGTTGTTGCGCTTCTATTATAACTGGTCTAGTGCAACCTTCGCCCCAAGCCAATACTCGTAAGGAGTGTATGCCTGAATTGAGTAAACAAAGTGGCTCAATTCTAGTTACAGCTCCCTCTGCTTTTTGTCGTTTGCCACTTGGCAGCAATGGTCGCCAATCTGTATTTTGCGTTCGTGTCTCAATAGTGAATTCCCACATTTGGTTGATGGGATTGTTAATTAGGATAGCAGGCATAGTATTGTCCTGACAGTAGCCTTCCGATTCTATTTGTAGGGTTAATTTTGGAGATTCACATTCTGTAATGTTTTTGTTGGAAAATTCTTTGTTGGAAAAAATTATATTTTCTTCTCTTGTGTTGGTAATATTATTTGAGATTGGAGTATATTGGTATTGGTATCCTTCTTGGAGTAATCTAGTTGTAAATTTGGTGTTCAGAATTGGTGATATTCTTCGATAGTCTATGCCAAACGCATAAAAATCATTGTTTTTCAGTCCTTCTATTTTAATAATGGCTGGCTCTCTATTGTTCATGCGTTGCAATGGTGCAATCATTTTTTGAACACCATTATTAAGGCGATTATCGCCCCTAGCTATCATCCAAAAGGAAGCTTCTAAGTTGCTTAAGCGACTATGAGAAAAATAGACTTCTATTTCAATACTACCTTCCTCGCCTAGCGGAAGAATAGTTAATTGGAATTGAGGCGTTTCTCTTTCCAATAATTCTTCTATTTGCGCATTGGCAATATGGTAATTTAATAACATAACAATAACAACAAAGGTAGAAGTCAAATATTTTACCATCTTCATTTTATTTTATAAATACTAATTGTTAATCAATCCATTTAATGTAAAGTATTGCGGATTGCTAGCATTCATTATTTGTGTTGCTCTCGTATGTGTCTGTGTTGTGTGTGCGTGTTCTCGTGTATATGTGACCGCCTTAGAAAAGTAAACAAGAAAACAATAAAAACGGTTGTTATTCACTTGTCTTCCATGTATGCAAAGATAAACTTTTCTTGATGGGTAAGTATATTTTAACGCTATTTTAAGATTTTTTTAGTCATTGTTTTACTAAACGCTCAATGCGCTGTGTACCGTTCAATGTAGGAATATTGATAAGGTAAACACCATTTTCATAGTTAGAAAGGTTAATTTCCGTTTTGAATACACCTATCTTGTAGCTTTGAAGCACCTTGCCTTTAGTGTCCAGTAACTGAATAGGGTTGGTAATATCAATATCTTTATTGTTGAATGTAATGATTTTAGGGAGAACACTTGATGTGGGAAAAAATTCAATGTAAGAACGAACTAGCTGTAAATCGATAATTTGTGTTTCAGAAAAAAAATGCTTCCCATCATCATAGCTAATTTTTAACCTGTAATTTAAGCGTTCATTAGTAAAAGGTTGTTGGTCAAGGTGCAAATAGTTACCTCCTATTTGAGCGTTGCCAACTGCACCAATCCAAGCAATGCTTTTGAAGTCATTTCCATTAATAGCGCGTTGAATCTCATAACCAGTAATGTTTGCTTCAATGGGCATTTCCCAATACAGTTCAATGCAGCGTTCTGCTAAATCCAAGTGAAATTGGAACTGCTTAACGATGTTGTGAGATGATACCGCATCTTCACTAAAAGCATTAAACAACTGCTTTTGTGCTTTTAGGGGTAATGTAAATAGCAAGAACAATAACAACACAGTCCAAAACGAGTAGTGCATCTGACGTATAGGTTATTATTAACCAAACCAAAACGGCTTAGCTTTATTCGTTAGTAGTATAAAATGTCTATTTTTTCAGAGGCAAAGGAATGAATATTTTGGATAGTAAATCAATAGTAAGGTATTATTTTTGGCTAAATCATTATCATTTGTTCCTTTGCTTATACACCCATCTTAGACCGCTTCACTAAGTAGGATTGCAAAATTGGTTTAAATCCTTTTTTTACATCTGCCTCTACAAAGTCAACGCGGTACTGCAAGCATTTTAGCACTAACTCATCTTTAAATGCTTTTATCTGCTTAATATAATGTTCTTTAACTTGGTTAGGTTGCAATTTAACTTTTTCGCCAGTTTCCATATCAACGAATAGATAAGGGCGATTGTCGAACTCAAATTCAAGCTCCTTTGCTTTGTCCACTACATGGAAAAGTACCACCTCGTGTTTGTTGTGCTTCAAATGCTGCAAAGCAGAAAATAGCTGCTCTGTCCCTGTTGACTGTTCAAACATATCGCTAAAGATAACGACCAAAGAGCGTTTATGAATATTATCTGCAATTTGATGCAATGCTTCAGCAGCGGAAGTCGTTTTGTTGTATTCTGGCAGGTCAATAACTTTTTGTAAATAAGTGAGCAACAGTTGGTAATGGGCTGTGGTTAGCTTACATTTAGTATGGGTTTGTACTGCGCTATCGAAAATGCTTAACCCAAAGGCATCTCGTTGCTTTTTTAGCAAATTCATTAAAGAGGCTGCCGCCAATACAGAAAATTCTAATTTATTTAGTTCGTTTGGTTTCCTTTGCTCGGGAAAATACATGGACGAAGAAGCGTCTATTACAATTTGGCATCGCAAATTAGTTTCTTCTTCAAACCGCTTAGTAAATAGTTTGCTGGTACGCGCAAATACTTTCCAGTCAATATTTTTGGTGCTTTCGCCAGAATTGTACAACCGATGTTCGGCAAATTCAACGGAGAAACCATGAAAAGGGCTTTTATGTAAGCCAATAATGAAACCCTCTACTACTTGTTTAGCGAGCAAATCTAACTTACCTAAATCCCGTATATCTTGATTATTTATTAATTCCAAAGTTACTTTTTTTGATACAGAAAGAATTGGTTATTAGGAACTAGGCAATGTTGAAGCAGCAGTATTAGCATTGTCGCGCATTACTTTATCTTCTTGTCTGATTCTTACCTTCATACCGTCAAATGCACTCGCAATCTTACTATTCAGTAGCATTGCACCATTCTCAATCCCCTTTACCACTGCAATATCCGATGTTATTTTTAGCACTTGTACTTCTTGAAGCCTCAACACACTGTCTTGGACGATATAAACTGCTTTTTGGTCAATCAATAATTCTCTTGGCAAACTTAATGCCTTTTCAAAGCTATTGGCATCAACCTCTCCTTTGAGATACATTCCTTCTCTCAAGTCTTGACCAGTTGCCGAAATAAATATTTTTACATTTTGAGTATTCGCGTCAATTTGATTACTAATGCGCTTTACTTGACCATTCCATTCCTTCATAATGTCGCTTGAAAATAATTTTACTTGACTTCCAATTTTTACTGTTTTTAATTCTGAAAGTGGAACAGTGGCTTCTAGCTCATAATTACTTGTGTTCATCAATTCACCCAGTGTTTGCCCCGCTCGCACTAATGCGCCAGGATTAATTGCCGCTGTCGTCAATACCCCATCGAAAGGTGCATATATCACGTGCTTACTCAGACGAGTCTCTGCACTCTTAATATTAAAATACTGATTATGAATGTTTTTGGATGCAATAAAGTATTTTTCTTGCTCACTCACTGGCTGAGGAAACGGTTTAATCGGTGCTTCTACATCAAATTCGTTGAGGTATTGCTGCCAGTTTTTGAAACTTTCTTTATAATCTATCTTCAAATCGGGCATGAATTGCGTAATGGCATTTACCAAAGCACTTTTTTGAGCGTTCAAATTGTATCTTGCCTCATCTTCGTTAATTCTAGCCAGTATGTCTCCCTTTTTGAAAAAACTTCCTTCTTTGAATGGACGACTGGTTTCCTCCAAAATACCTGATACTTCTGAGAAAATCTGTATCTTATCAAAAGCTACTAAAGTTCCTTGCACATTCAATGTGTTTTTTACCGTGCCATTTTGTGCATACAAAACATCCACAGGAACAATACCTATATTAGCACTAGTACGCATTTTAGGTGGCTCTTTTTGGCTGCTTAATCTCTTCGAGATTTGAACACCTCCAAAAATAACAGCTATACCAAGCAGGGTGAAGACAATTCTAACAACTAAATTCTTATTCATGCTTAAAGATTTCGGATGTGCAAGTTATTTAAGTTGATGGCTTTTCTTTAATTTTACACATTAAAGCAACGTTGTATAAAACCAACATCAAGCAGCAAAGTTTTCTAATGGAAAACTATTTTGCACTTTTGCGCTCCAAAAATTAATAAAATTTTAAAAGGAACAAATGACAAAAAGAATATATTTAGACAATGCAGCTACTACGCCTATTAGTCCAGAAGTGATTGAAACTATGTTGTCTATCATGCAACAGCAATACGGTAATCCCTCTTCCATTCATGCAGAGGGGCGTAAGGTACGCGCTATTATCGAAGAGGCAAGAAAAGTGATTGCTAAAAATATAGGTGCTTCCATTGGAGAAATATTTTTCACTTCTGGTGGCACAGAATCCAATAACATGGCACTCAAGTGTGCGGTACGCGATTTGGGTGTGCAAAGAATCATCACTTCTAAGATTGAGCATCATTGTGTGCTACATACCGCCTTGCATTTGGAGCAGCAGCAACAAGTACAGGTAGATTTTGTGGAGTTAAATGGTAGCGGAAACATTAATTATGAGCATTTGGAAAGCCTGTTGCAGGAAACAGGCAAAAAGACATTGGTTTCATTGATGCACGCCAACAATGAAATTGGAACATTACTTGATTTGGACAGAGTGGCACTACTTTGTCAACAGTATGGTGCTTACTTTCATTCAGATACAGTGCAAACGGTTGGGCATTACCCGATTAACGTTGCTGAAACTTCTGTTAGTTTTCTTTCTGGTGCTGCCCATAAATTCCACGGACCTAAAGGTGTGGGATTCATTTACATTAACAGTAATAATTTGATTCGTCCATTTATTGATGGAGGAGCACAGGAGCGCAACATGCGTGCTGGAACAGAAAATGTATATGGAATCGTGGGTATGGCAAAAGCGTTAGAACTGGCGCTAGTTCATATGGAAGAGAGAAAAATACATATTTTAGAGGTACGTCATTACTTAGCAGAACAACTCAAAGCTAATTTCGACGATATTATTTTCAATACAGACTTAAAAGGAAATTCTTTATATACCGTCTTGAGTGCTTCCTTTCCACCTTCGCCAAAAGGGGAGCTACTGCTTTTTAGTCTTGATATTGAAGGTATTAGCGTTTCTGGAGGTAGTGCTTGTAGCTCTGGTGCTGATGCAGGTTCTCATGTTATTGCTGCTTTACACGGTAGTAATTCACAGAGAAAAACCATTCGATTTTCTTTCTCACACTATAACACCAAAGCAGAAATGGATTTTGTAGTAGAGAAATTAAAAGCTATTTTAGGCTAATTTTTTGTTTATGATGTACTGAATATGGACTTCATAGAAACATATCCAGTACATCGTATTATTTTTTATTTTATAAAATTTTTAACATGTTTAATGCACCATTAGCTTACCTATCCACTTCTTAGGATGCTGCACTAATTCTACTACATAAAGCCCTTGTTCAAATGAAGGCAACACAAAATTAGCTTCACTTGTTATCCATTGTTGATGAACGATTTTTCCTAGCAAATTGTAAACGGTTAATTGAGTTTTTGATGAAGTAATAAAATCGCTCTTTAACTCAATAGTGCTACCCACCTTAGCAGGGTTAGGAGCAATCACTAATGTTTGAACAGGAAGCAAATTCTTTGCTGCTACTGCATCTAAATTAAAATAAGGAATTGCCTTTTCGTAAGCACGCGCGCCTACTTGTGCGCCGATTTTACGTCCAGGAATATCATCAATAGGTGGATGAATGCCTCCCCAAATACGCGAAAGACTGGATTGGTCAGAAGCATCGCGATAGGTTGCCCATTGTAAGGTCATGTCCAAGCTAGGTCCTTGTTCAAAAACGAGATACTTATTCTTTTTTATTTTGAAATCACTCATGCCACCAGGGAAGTAAGCATCACCAGTGATGAGGATTAAGGCTTCTGCTGCAGCTCTTGAAAAGGTCGAGTGCCCTGAAATATAGCCAGCAAAAGGTGGTGTCACAAAAGTTGGGCGTTGATAAGGCCACCAATTCTCTGCTAAAATCCAACCTACACCAGCTTTATCTTCTTTGGGGTCGCCAATGTAATCAGGTCCTCGCCAAGTGTAGAGTTTGATTTTACCGATATTATTTCTATTCTGGATGGCTAGTGGGTCGTTCTCACGTACTACTTCGATAAAGTTATCTATCAAGGGAATCCCTGAAATACTGTAATTTTCTGCATCTGGATTCGTGCTTTGACCTTGTCCTCCCATGTAGCGAATGGCAGAAATAGGACGTACATAGTCATACCACCCCTTAATGCTCCAAGCAGCGATGGCAGCATCGTGCATAGCACCGCCTAAAATCAAGTAACCTTTTACATCCCAAGCTAAGTCATCCAGCAGTTCCCCTCTTCCGTTGAAGCGCTTTTCGAGTAGAGGATGTTCACTAACGGTATTAAAAATATTGAACCAGTGTCCAGGTGGTGTTTCGGAATCAAGTCCATCTGCCCAAAATTCTGCTACTACTCTAGTGTAATCTCCTCTTGGCACTAATTGTGGCTCGTAAGGTTGACCAGTCTTTGGATTAATGGCGTGTCCATACTGTACTGTACCTCCTTCAAAAAAGTCATAAAAATTTTTGTATGTCTCGAAATCGGTAGGGTACTCTTCCAGTTTTGTATTTCCGATGTAAGCAGGGGAAATATCCCAAATAACTTGATTAGCAGTATCTAAATGAGACCCCCAAACAGAAACTATGGAAAAGTTCCATTTGTATTCTTCACTACCTTGCTTATCTTCTGAATCAATAAAACAGGGTGCACCTGGGTCAAGATATACTTTGTAAGCATTGCCTCTTCGGAAGTAGGTCGTTACATCTTGTTCTGTTAAAGCAAAAGGCTGAACATTACCCCATTCTGGCGAAAGGAAAGGAATGTTTTCTCCTGGAATAAGATTTCCCGCTTGGTCAATGGCTACCGATAAACTCAAAGGCTGAAAGCGATTAGGGTCGAATAGGAAACGATTACCAGGAGTTGCTGGGGCAAGTGGACCGTTTACTTGGCGATAGTATTGATTAGCATAGTCATTTGCTTCATTTGAACCATCTTGCAAACCAAATGCTATTATTTTTTCAGCAATATAATTGCCTAGTGCTGCAGGTCTTTGACTTAAATAGTCCGTAGAAGTGAAGTTAACATCGTAACCCAATTCCTGCATCAATTCATTAATTTTTTTAAAAGTATCTTCTTTTTTAGGTGAATTTTTAAATCTATGGTTAATAAGCCGATAAACTGCATAACTTATGGCTTCTTCTTGTGCTGCTTTTCTATCTTCAGGCATATTTATAGGTTGTATCGGGAAGAAGAAACCACCAATAGTATTACCTAGAAAATAGGTATCGGCATAGTCGTCATATGTTGCCCAAGCATCATACATAGCGACGGAAGTATGCAACAAATTGCGTGCATGTACGGTAGGACGAGCAAAATCGTTTCTGATAGCTTTTAGGACTAATTCATTCCATTTGCGTGCTACTGAATGTTGAGCTACCAAAACAACATTCAACCCTATGAATAGTGCAACTGCAAAAAAATGCTTCATAATTGAAATTCTCTTTTTATTGATGAAACTGAAAATCTACTTGCTCTAGTATATGGTCTAATGCTACATTTTGCTCAATTAATTCAATTGCTTTGGCGACTTTCCAAGGGGTAGCACGGTTAATTTTTACTTCAATTTGTGTATATTTTATCACAACACCAAAGCTATCCAGTGAAGTACGAATGACTGGTATTTTATGTTCGTTAATGTAATCTAAAGATTTGATGTTAGATTCTTCTAAGCCAGTAGCTACAATACCTGCAAGTGGTGATTTCTCTTTTTTTACTCTTCGACATATCTCTTGGATTTTTTTCAGTGCATTATCCACTTGTCGAGAGCTAACGATAAGTAGTAAATCATCGGAATGGAGTAATTTTTGTGTGTCTATCAATGAGCCAGAAATAATATCTTCTACTTTATTATCGTCAAGTTTATCTCCATTGTGTAAGACAACACCATTTACTGCACTACAAATAGACCTCAAAAGCGGAAAAGCCAAGCTACGGTCATATGGTACAACTCCTAGCAACGGGATATTCATTTCGTGCAGTTTTTTTCCTATGTAATGTTTTACTTTTTCTAATTTGACTTCGTGAACTTTATTGACAATAACACCCAATAATGGTACATTTTTCTGCTGAAATTTAGCAATGCAAAGACTTAACATATCAATAGTGCTACCAATTCCCCCTTCCACAATCATAACTACACCAGAATCTAGTAGTTTGGCGACATCTGCATTAGACAACCCTACAACGCTGCCAACGCCAGGATGTCCAGTACCTTCGTAAATGACCAGTTCTTTACTAGGTTCTAATATATTGGCAGCATACTCAATGCGTTGCCGATAGTTAAAGGCTTCTGGTTGGTCAATAAAATCTGTGGTAGCTCCTGGACCTAAAATTACAGGACTATGGATATCCGCAATCAACTCAAAATTCATTACATCAGAAAAAAGTAGCGCATCTTTATCTACCTGAATGCTATTAAAATTAATAGATTGTTGCCCGACTGGCTTACAATATCCTACTTTGATACCCTTATTTTTAAAAGCGGTAACCAGCCCCAATGTAGAAGTTGTTTTTCCAACATGCTGTTTTGTAGCGGCAACGTAAATATTTCTTACTCCCATAATTATCTTTATTTAATGAAGCAAAATAACAATAAAAACAATTCTATTTTAGTAAAACAAGTTACAACATTGAAAGAGAATATACTTTAAATTAGGAAAAACCTAATTTTTGATGCTTTGATGACGATTACCAATCCTGCAACAATAAAAAACAGTTTTTTATTTTACAAAAAAGGTATCAGAGATAGATAAAAGCAAATGAAAAAATCTATTTTTACGCAGTGATGTAGCGAAACAAGTACATAAACAAATAATTATGGCATCAATTATTATTCTCTGTTTTATTTTAGGATACTTAACTATTGTTTTTGAGCACCCATTAAGATTAGATAAAACAGTGCCAGCACTCATCATGGGGGCAGTCTGCTGGGCTTTGCTTGCTATTGGCTTCAACAATGGAATTTTATCTGTTATTGATACGCACGAACACGTATTTAGTCTTATTGGGGCAGATCATGCGCACGGGGCACACGAAGCTGAGGAGGGCTTTATGGATACATTGCTGCATCACATGGGGAAAACAGCAGAAATTCTAATTTTCCTGATTGGCGCAATGACAATTGTAGAAATCATTGACTTACACAGAGGTTTTGAAGTGCTTAAAGGTTATGTCAAAACTAATAGTAAAAAGTCATTGCTTTGGATATTAGGAATTTTGGCATTTATCCTTTCTGCCATTATTGATAACCTTACTGCAACCATCGTATTGGTTACGCTTTTGAGAAAATTAATTCCAGACCGAACAGAAAGGTTGTGGTATGCTGGTTTAGTTGTTATTGCTGCTAATGCTGGTGGTGCTTGGTCGCCTATCGGGGACGTAACTACGACGATGCTTTGGATTGGTAATAAAGTGTCGGCTGTTGGTCTAGTACAGAATTTAGTCATACCCTCTATTGCCTGTTTTGCAGTTCCTTTTTTTATTGCTACACTGCTTCCTCCATTCAAAGGCAATATTAAATTAACTGAAGGAGAAGGATTAACTGAATCCAATCGTCTATTAAGTAGTAGTACGATGCTCTATTTAGGTTTAGGCATGATAGTTTTTGTACCAATTTTCAAAACATTGACACACTTACCACCTTATTTAGGCATGATGTTAAGTTTGGGAGTGGTATGGCTAGTTTCCGAATACATTCATCCGGAAGAAGATTTTACAGAAGAGAAAAGACATCACTATTCTGCTCATAAAGCACTTTCGAGGATTGAAATGTCGAGCATTTTATTTTTCTTGGGTATCTTAATGGCAGTTGCTGCACTTGAAAGTCTTGTGTTTAGCAGTGTTATAGTAGAAGGAAAAGAAACACAAGTAGGCACTTTACGCTACCTTGCTGAGGTATTGAACAGAACTGTTCCGAACCAAAATATTGTTGTTATGTTACTAGGTATAGCTTCTGCCATTATTGATAATGTTCCATTAGTGGCAGCGTCTATGGGGATGTACAACAGCCCTATAGATTCATCGCTTTGGCATTTCATTGCCTATGCAGCGGGAACAGGTGGAAGTATGCTCATTATTGGTTCAGCAGCAGGTGTAGCAGCAATGGGTATGGAAAAAATAGACTTTATTTGGTACTTAAAAAAAATCAGTTGGCTTGCGTTAGTTGGTTTTGTAGCAGGTGCCTTGATTTTTATTGGAATGAATTCATTATAAGCTAGATTCATAACACATTTAAAACTCTAAACGGGCGAGGTGATTTAGGTCGCCTCGCTTTTCTTATCTTATGAAAAAGCATTTTCTTTACGGTGGTTTGTTCTTCTTATTGTTCGTTACGACGTTTAACTGCAGCAAGGAAAACATACGAAACGCAGAATTAATAGGCAACTGGCAGGCAGTTGAACTTTTTGAAGTAGATAGTTTGCTTAATATTGATTTAGAAGAAGTACAACTTTCTTTTTTTGAAAATGGAACTTATGCTTTTTCAGGAACTTTGAAATATCGGGAAGTAGGAAAATATAAAATATCTAATGATTTACTTTTTTTACGAGATACACTAAAAACAACAAGTGTAGAAAGACCTATTAAATTACTTTTAGTGGCTCAAGATTCTCTTTCTGTGGAAATGAAGGATAACCACAAAAAGAGAGTCTTAAACTTTAAAAAGCTAGATTAAGTTCAATTATCTAACCTACATATTCTAGTGAAAGCATTGGTTTTTCCTTGCTTTCTAGTAAAGAATGCCCCATCAAATACTCATCTACTTGTCTAGCAGCTTCCCTGCCTTCGGAAATTGCCCATACTACAAGTGATTGACCGCGACGCATATCGCCAGCAGCAAACACTTTGGGCTTATTAGTTTGATAACTATTTTCCGATGTATAGACGTTACCTCTACTATCCAGTGTTACACCAAGTTGGTTTAGCAATCCCTCATGTTGAGGATGCAAAAAGCCTACTGCTAATAAGGCTAGTTCACAGGGAATTTCTTCCATTGTACCCGCTATTTCTTGAAAGCCATAGCGACCTGTTTTTTCATCTTTCGCCCATTCAATTTCTACTAATTGAACCGCTTTTAAATTGCCATTTTCATCACCTATAAAGGCTTTTGTTAATACAGACCACTCTCTTTCGCAACCCTCTTCATGAGAAGTTGAGGTGCGCATTATCATTGGCCAGTTGGGCCAAGTTAATTGGTCTCGCTCTTGTGGGGGCTTGGCTAGTAGTTCTATTTGTGTAACAGATTTCGCTTTATGGCGATTAGATGTTCCAACGCAGTCAGCTCCTGTATCACCTCCTCCAATAACAAGCACGTTTTTATTGGTTGCCATAATAGACTCTGCGGCTGGAATATGTGCACCAGCCACTCTACGGTTACTTTGCTCTAGGAAGTCCATTGCAAAATATACTCCTTTCAAGTCTCGACCAGGAATATCCAAATCTCTAGGAATAGTTGAACCGCCGCAAAGCAATATAGCATCAAATTCATTGAGTATATGCTGTGTATCTATGTTTACACCAACGTTGGCGTTGGTACGAAATTTAATTCCCTCTGCTTCCATAATGGCAACCCGGCGTTCAATCACCCATTTTTCTAATTTGAAGTCTGGAATACCGTAACGCAGTAGTCCTCCAATTCGGTCGTTACGCTCAAAAACAGTTACTAAATGACCGGCTTTGTTCAGTTGAGCTGCTGCTGCCATACCAGCAGGACCCGAACCTATGACAGCTACTTTCTTTCCTGTACGCACACTCGGTGGTGCAGGTCGGATGTATCCGCGCTCAAAAGCAACTTCAGCAATAGACTTTTCAATCTGTTCAATCGCTACTGCTGGTTGATTAATGCCTAGTACACAGGCTGCTTCGCAGGGGGCAGGGCAGATGCGCCCTGTAAATTCAGGGAAATTATTGGTGCTGCTCAATATCTGATAAGCAGTTAGCCAATCCTCTTCGTAAACTGCATCGTTAAATTCGGGAATGATATTTCCTAATGGACAACCATTGTGGCAAAATGGAATACCACAATCCATGCACCGTGAAGCCTGTTGCACGGTTTTTTCCTCCGCAAATTCTTCATAGAGTTCTTTGTAATCTTCAATGCGTTCTTCTACTGCTCGCTTTTGAGGTAGTTCCCTTGTATATTTTAGAAAACCTTTTGGATCTGCCATATTTCGTTTTTGTTTTTATTTTTTCTGAAATATATTTTCGTGCTTGTTTGTGCGATAATACCCTATATTGCTGTTAATCAAATATTTCCGACAATACAAAAGAAAATTCTTTCAATACTTCTGAACGTACTTCGTCTTCTGCTTGATAGCTTTTCTCTAGTACCATTACTTGGTCTTTATTCAAATAAGCATGAAGGGTTTTTGCTTTATAGTCAATTGCCCAATATTCTAGTACATCATATTTGCCGTACACCTCTTTTTTTCCTCCCATATCATAGCTTTTGTTGGACGATAGCACTTCTACAATCAAATCAGGTGCGCCATGTATCCATTTTTTGATGATGTCTTTTCGCTCATTAGAAATAAAAAGTAAATCGGGCTGAAATACATTTTCTTCATCAAAATGAACGTCAAGTGGGGCGAATCTAACAACTCCAACTTTATGTATTCTTAGGTGCATAAAGAATAGACCATGTAAGTTAATAAGCGTTTTTTGATGTAAATCTAGCGGCGATGCCACATATACAAGTTTTCTGTTAATGAGTTGGAAAGGTGCTTTGAAAGGAAGCATTTGATAATGCTCGTTGGTGTAAATAGGGCTTCCATATTCGATCATCGTCAAGAAAAATTGTCCCTCCCGTTCAAATAAAATTTGGTTGCCCACATTTATATAGTCTCGCCCCTTTAACAACGCTCGGAAAACATCAGCACCAGTAGTTTCTTGTTCCGAAGGCATCGCTGCAATCGGAACAAGGAATATACTTGGTGATGGCACTATTTTTGTCATATGATAATCTTGCTATTTATGGCATTTGAAATAGACCTATCTTATTCCGCTCATTTATAAAAGCATTTTCATTTTTTTATGCTGCACTAACTTCTGCAGCTACATCCTGCTGCTGTTGAGCCGTTTTTTCAGCTTTCTTTCTTTTCAAGAGCACTGCTTTGTAATCTGTCGGCATCACTTTAGTAAACTGTGTTTTTGTGGTATCCCAATTCTTTAAAATCTCGTTTCCTAAAACACTTCCTGTAAATTGAACATGACGGCGAATCATATTGCGCAACGTGATGAAATCGTCTTCTTCCATTGCTTCTAACTCGACCATTTCTTTGTTTACGTTTCTTTCAAATTTTGCTTCAGGATTGAATACATAAGCAATACCGCCACTCATGCCGGCAGCAAAGTTTTTACCTGTTTCTCCTAGCACTACAACTACTCCGCCTGTCATGTATTCACAGCCATGATCTCCAATTCCTTCTACAACTGCTTTTACTCCTGAATTACGCACGCAAAAACGTTCACCTGCTTGCCCATTGATGTAAGCTTCGCCAGAAGTAGCACCATAAAAGGCCACATTGCCAATAATGATATTTTCACTGGCATTGAAGGTAGCGTTTCGGTCGGGTATAATTACTAACTCTCCACCAGAAAGCCCTTTGCCAAAGTAGTCATTTGCTTCTCCTTCCAGAGTAAAATGAATACCAGATGCTGCAAATGCACCAAAACTCTGTCCTGCTGAACCTCTGAATTTAAAATCAATCGTACCTGAAGGCAATCCTACTCCTTTATAACGTTTGCTGATTTCGTTGGAAAGCATTGTGCCAACGGCTCTATCTGTATTTTTAATTTCAAAGAATCCTTCTACTTTGTATGCTTTATCTAGTGCTTCTGCTGCTGCTCTTATAAGTTTTCTGTCTAGTATCTCATCAATGCCATGGTCTTGAGGTACTTGCTTATATTGCCCAACCGTTTCGTCCACTGGTTCTTTGTATAGAATAGCATTTAGGTTAATGTTCTTGTACTTCCAGTGGTTCAAATCTTGCCTTGCCTTTAGCATCTCCACTTTCCCCACCATTTCATCCACAGTTCTGAAACCGAGTTCTGCCATGATTTCACGGAAATCTTCTGCTAGATAGGTAAATAAGTTGATAACGTGTTCTGGCTTACCTGTGAAGCGTTTTCTAAGTTCTTCATCTTGTGTCGCAATACCTACTGGGCAGGTGTTAACGTGACATTTTCGCATCATTATACAACCTTCTACTACTAAGGCAGCAGTGGCAACACCCCATTCTTCGGCTCCAAGTAAAGTGGCGATAGCAATATCTCGCCCTGTACGAATTTGCCCATCCACTTGAACACGAACGCGGTCGCGGAGTTTATTTTTTACCAAAGTTTGGTGGGTTTCGGCAAGTCCTAACTCCCACGGTAATCCAGCATGGCGAACCGAACTAAGTGGGGATGCTCCTGTTCCACCATCGTGCCCAGAAATGAGGATAGCATCTGCATGGGCTTTAGCTACACCAGAAGCAATGATGCCAACACCTGCTTTGGAAACCAATTTTACGCTCACTCTTGCATCTCTATTAGCATTTTTTAGGTCAAAAATTAATTGTGCTAAATCTTCAATAGAGTAAATATCGTGATGTGGTGGCGGCGAAATTAAACCTACGCCTGGTGTAGAATGGCGCACGCGACCAATCCAGTCATCTACCTTGAAACCTGGTAATTGCCCCCCTTCACCTGGTTTTGCTCCTTGCGCCATTTTTATTTGTAATTCATCGGCATTGGTTAGATAGTAGCTAGTTACACCAAAACGACCTGATGCCACTTGCTTAACGGCTGATCTTTCCCAATCGCCATTAGCTTGCCGTTCATATCTTATTTCATCTTCGCCACCTTCGCCACTATTGCTTTTTGCACCAATTCTATTCATGGCAATGGCTAATGTTGCGTGCGCTTCATGTGAAATAGAACCAAATGACATTGCTCCAGTAACGAAGCGCTTCAAAATGTTTTCTATTGGCTCTACTTCTTCAAGCGGTATAGAATGCCCTCCTTTTCGAAAAGTTAGTAACCCGCGTAAAGTAAGTGCTTTCTCTGATTGGTCGTTGATAAGCTGTGCATATTTCTTGTAAGTTGCATAGTCTCCTTTCCTAGAAGCATATTGAAGTAAATGAATGGTTTGTGGATTGAACATATGCTGCTCACCTCTACGCTTCCATTGATATATTCCTCCCACTTCCAAGGGTATGTTAGTTGGGTTAGGTACACCATAGGCTAGTTCATGCCTCATTAATACTTCTTTGGCAATACCATCGAAACCAAGTCCTTCGATTCTGGATACTGCTCCTTTAAAGCAGTAGTTGACTACTTCTTTGTTTAAGCCTAATATTTCAAACACTTGTGCTCCTTGATAGGATTGTAAGGTAGAAATTCCAATTTTGGACATTATTTTTAGAATACTCTTTCCTATTGCTTTGTTGTATTTTTCTTGCATTTCTTGGAAAGAATAATCTTTTTCAAAGAATCTTTTTTCCTTCAAATCTGCTATGGTAGCGTATGCCATGTAAGGATTAATTGCACTTGCTCCAAAACCAATGAGTGTTGCAAAATGATGTACTTCTCGAACATCACCTGCTTCAACTATAATGGAGGTAGTGCTTCTCAGTCCTTTTTGAATTAAATAATGGTGAATAGCACCGGCAGCCAATAGAGAAGGTATTGGTGCTTTTTGCTGATTCGCTTTTCTATCGGAGAGAATAAGAATATTCTTGCCATTTCTTGTTAAATCTTCTGCTCGCGCGCAAATCTCGTCAATGGCAGCTTCTAGTCTGCCCATTTGACCATCCGCTGTGAATAGAATATCAATAATGCCTGTTTTAAAATAGGTATGTTGAATAGATTTAATTTTTGCTAAATCTTGATTGGTCAATACTGGACTATCCAAATGGATGAAACGTGCATGGCGAGGGCTTGGGTCAAGTATATTACCACTACCTCCAAGCATTGTATAAAGTGACATGACAGAACGCTCACGGATAGGATCAATTGGTGGATTGGTAACTTGGGCAAACAATTGCTTAAAATAGTGCGAAATATGCTGCGGAAAATGTGAAAGCACCGCCAATGGTGTATCTGTTCCCATTGAGCCTATTGGCTCTTCACCTTTTTCCACCATTGGTGCTAAAATGACTTTAATGTCTTCTTTAGTGAAACCGTACAAATGCTGGAAGCATACTAACTCATTTTCTTTCATACTTACCTCAGCATTTGTCTCATCAGATAAGTCTTTGATAGTCAAGCGGTATTTATCTAACCAATCTCGATATGGGGCACGCTGGCAAATTTTGGCTTTTAATTCTTCATCCCCAATAATTCGGTGTTCTTCTAAATCAGCTATGAGCATTCTACCCGGTTGCAAGCGCCCTTTTAAGACAATTTTGTCTGGGGCAATAGGAAGTGCACCAGCTTCGGAAGCTACAATCAAGTGGTTGTCGTTGGTAAGGCAATAGCGGCTAGGGCGCAATCCGTTCCTATCAAGTGTAGCACCCACCAGAATACCATCTGTAAAGCACATAGAAGCTGGACCATCCCAAGGCTCCATCATGGTTTTGTGGTATTCGTAAAAGGCTCTTTTGTAGTCCGGCATCTGTTCATCTTGTTGCCATGCTTCAGGAATCATCATCATTAATGCTTCTGGCAAACTTCGACCGCTAAGGACTAAGAATTCAAGCACATTATCAAAATTGCCTGAATCGGATAGCTTATCTCCACAAATAGGTCTAAGCCTTCTTAGTTCCTCATCTGTAAACAAGTTAGATTTTAGCAACTGTTCTTTGGAAAGCCACCAATTTAGATTACCTGTAATGGTATTAATTTCTCCATTGTGCGCAATATATCGAAAAGGCTGTGCCAATTTCCATTTAGGTGCAGTGTTTGTAGAAAAGCGAGAATGTACTAGCGCAATCGCCGATTTGAAAGAGGAATCGTGTAAATCTGGAAAGTATGGGCGAACCTGATAAGTTGTTAACTGCCCTTTATAAACCACTGTTTTGTAGGAAAAGGAGTTGATATAAAAATGTTCTTTCGATTGGGGGTAGGTTTGGTGGATTTGATGCGTAGTAAATTTGCGAAGCACATACAATTTGCGCTCCAAAGCAGCAGGGTCTAAATTTCCTTTTGTTTTTACAAATACTTGCTCTATTCTAGGCTCTACTGATACAGCGGAATCACCTAGCATTTCATTGTCAGTGGGTACTTTTCTATATCCGAGTAGTTCCAAACCAAATTCATCAATATAATCGTTGAGTAGAAAACGACATTGATTGCGCAAGGCTTTGTCCATAGGAAAAAGCACTACCCCTACACCATACTTCCCAAATTCAGGAAGTTCAAAGCCCATTTCAATACATTTTTTTGCAAAAAACTCGTGAGGTGTTTGCACTAAAATACCGGCACCATCACCTGTATTAGGTTCGCAGCCGCATGCGCCTCTATGCTCCATGTTGGTTAACATCGTTAGCGCATCCTCAATTAATTCATGTGATTTTATACCTTCTAAATTGGCAATTAATCCAGTTCCACAAGAATCTTTTTCTAATTCCGGCGTGTAAAGCC
Source organism: uncultured Saprospiraceae bacterium (assembly GCA_937944245.1). GTDB lineage: Bacteria > Bacteroidota > Bacteroidia > Chitinophagales > Saprospiraceae > JAAUTG01. Next base: position 21,603 of record CALDYY010000124.1, read on the forward strand.
CTTCTGATATAATTTGTTCCTGCTCTTGTGAATCCTCAAGAGATAATTGCTTGATGTCTATTTCTTGCATTGTTTTATTTTTGAAATTTTCTACTTCTAATCTAAATGACGACAATGGATTAATGTTACTCTTGCTTCAGAATAGTTTTTGATATTTATTGAAAACATAAATTTGCGAAAATCCGTTGAGTTAGGCAAATAAAAATTGAAATGAATTACAATATCAAAAGTATTATTTGCAGCTAAAAGGTAGTTTGTTTGATAATATTTTAATGATATAGAGTTTTAGATACAAAAATAAAAATAAGAACAAAGTTATCTTCAAGCAACTTTAACACAATAATATTCAGCAAGCATCTTGTTAAAACAGAAATATATTTTGATTTTGCGAAATGTCTTTGTAGTTCGATTCTATTTGGTATGGCGACTGAAATCCTCGATTGATGCTAAAAATGGTATAAAACCTAATACCGTTGCATCAACATAAATTTACATTATACTGATACAACGGTAATGGAAGTCTTTCCATACTTCCAAAATATTTACATCCAATCCATTGCCATGACGAAAGAAGTAAGAACAAACGGAAGTGGTATCCAAAACCATGCTGGTGTGTATAGTAACATAGCAATCATAACCACAGCCGAGAGTAAGAAGGCTAACCAGTACAGACGTGTTTGTTTTTTTGTATTTTCCATAAATTAATGTTATTTGATTTGTATTCCATACAAAGATAATGATAAACACTAATTTTCATTAATTCAAACAAGATTCCTAATAGAATAGCTTCTATTTTTCCAGTAATTCAACATGTAGGGTTATTACCACTCTGGGAAAAAAGCATCTTCGTAGTGCCGAATTTTTGGTGGATAGCCCTGTCGAAGTGTGATGCCGATGATGTCGAAGCGGATTTCCCAATCGTGATTTATCTGCTGCATATAAACTTGGGCAGCATCGAGCATTAGATCTTCTTTTTTTTCATCAACAAATAACTCTGGCTCGCCAAATGTTTCATAACTGCGCGTTTTAACTTCAACAAAGATGAGGATATCCTCATATTTAGCAATGATGTCTATTTCTGCTTTGCTGAAGCGCCAGTTCGTGTCTAATATCTGATAGTTTTTTTCTTTTAGAAATATTCTTGCTATTTCTTCACCTTTGTTGCCTAATTCATTGTGAGCAGCCATGATGAAAAGTTGATTTTGAGATAGAAATAAGTATTGCTACCTCAAAATAAAATTAATCACTAATATTATTAACGAATAATCAATTTTTGGTCAGGAAGTAATACTTCTTTTGCATCTAAGTTATTAACTATTCTTAACCGCTCGACCGTTGTATTGTAACGCTTGGCAATGCTATATAAATTATCATTTTCTCGAACAATATGAATCTTAGAAGGCTGTTGTTGGTCATATCGAATGTTTACAGGCGAGCTATATCCATAGGGTGCAGGTGTAGTTACACTCGGCGAAAAATCATCTATGGCTATATTTCCTCCTCTTGGGGATAAATCGCCTTCATCCTCAAAGCGGAAAGTTGATTTAGGCTCCGTTGTTACATAGCGGTTGTTTTGATTATTAGGGCAATCGCATTCTCTTGTTTTTAATTGATAGCCTTCATAAATGTTCTCTGTTGGTGTTAAGCCATTGATATATCTAAATTTATCTTCTGTAAAGCCATACATTGCTGCTATTTGAGCTACTGTTTCTCCGCGTCCCACTCTATGAAAACCATCTGTTGTTCGCCATTTTTGCTCAACAACAACTGCTGGTGTGGGTTGTGTGTTGCTTGGATTCTTTGTGGTAGTAGAATTAGTTGCTACCGCAGCAGAATTAGCAACAATTAGATGACTACCTGGAAATATGGTATAGTTTTTTAGGTTGTTCCATTTCATCACATCATTCACAGTTACTCCATATTGTTTAGAGATGCTAAATAGCGTTTCCTTAGGTTTTACAGTGTGTGTTTTTCTTCCGGTAGTTGGTGTAGTGTTAGTGTTTACCGATGTAGGCGTACTTACACTTCCATTATTCTTCGTATTATAAGTGTCCACTACGCCTTCATTGCGGCTATTGCTGCCTGCGTACCGAGAGATAACACCATAATCTGAATTTGTTGCTGAATTACTTCTATCTGGAAAGCGATCTCTCGAATCGGGTGCACCTTCGTAGTAACTATCGGCGGGTCGAGAAGGGCGTGTTTCTGATATTACTTCTTCCACGACAACACCACCGTTTTGGCAAATTTGCTTAACTTGTTCTGCGAGATTATAGGTATTCACTCTGGTCAAGCGACGCGCCGTAGTAGCTATTGCACCTCCATTGGCAAAGTCTCTGGATTGTACCAGCCCTAATTCAGGCAATATAGTGATGTCTTTATTTTCGTTTGTTCTTGTCGTAACATTGAAACTGTAAGCATTCAAGCACTCATACCCTGTTGTACCAACATAAAAGGCGCGTGCGCCTGAAGCGGGATCTGCTAAGTTTTGCCTTGCATCGGAAGACTTGCTATATATAAAACGATAATCTTTTGCTTCGTATTCCAACCCTTGCTCTGTTATTCTTAAATAGCTTGCTGAAATAACAGGAGAAATGATGTATTGTCCTTTGTTTTCTTTCCTTGCAATAAAGTATTCTTCTCTATTGTTTTGTTTTATCCTATCAACAATATCTCGACTAATACTCGGATTGTTACAAGTAATAACCGCTCTTGCAATTCGGGATTCAGGGTTCTCATTCTCCTTGCCCACTTCTAGTAAGATTCTTTCGGTATTACTCAATTTAATGGCATAAACTACATATTCTTCCCCTCTAGCCACATCATATTGTAATCGCTCCATACATACTGGATTGAACAAAATATACCTTTGTCCAAAAGCTAAAGAACTTACAAAAAGGAATAAATACAAAGTGAAATATCTCATACAAGTTTAGGTTTTTTTATTGATAACGCAAAAATAATTGTTAAGTTATATTGAATCAATGACTTACGCAATATATTTAACCACTTATCTTTAAAATATTAGATTAATATTACTTGTCAAAGAATGAAATCAATAGTAAATAATTCATAATCAATCAAATATGATTTTAAAAGCAACTTGTAATTTTATTTTACAAAAAAAAGATATTTAAAGTATCCTTATGCAGGAACATTCGTCTAATTCGACAGATGTAAGGATGAATATCTCTACTGAGAAAACTTTAAGTTAAATGTAATTTGCCGTTCAATACCATAGAATCGCTTGTATCTGCTTTCGCAGATACAGCGATTCAAAATAGCTCAAAAAAAATGAAAAAAAAACTTTCATTTTTAAAAGAAATACTGCACATTTGCATCTCTTTTGAAAGAAACGTCACACGCTTACAAAAAGAAATCGGAGGAATGGCAGAGCGGTTTAATGCACCGGTCTTGAAAACCGACGTAGCTGAAAGGTTACCGGGGGTTCGAATCCCTCTTCCTCCGCTCTTTTATTGATGATATTTTTTTATCGTCAATAAAAAAGGAGCTAGATTAGCTATGTTTAGCTCCTTTTTCATTGGAGACCAAAAAGTTATGGTTAAACTACGGTAACAACACTTAATCAATAGCATGTACCACGCCATTGGCAGCCTTAATCTTTCTGATTACTACTCTTGAATCACTTCTGTTTACTTCATTCTTTTATACTTCAAACGAATAGAATTTCCAATGACCACGACATCAGAAAAAGCCATAAAAAGTGCACCCCACATAGGATTCA
>CALDYY010000125.1 GCA_937944245.1 uncultured Saprospiraceae bacterium
TGTTTTGTAAAGTTTCAAATTCTCTTTGTTTAGTTTTTCAAGCTCGTAGCCCCAAAATATTTGCTGGTCGTGATAGAAATATTTGAGAATTGAATAACTAACAATTTCAAAGAGCCTTGCATCTACATTTGGTGCAAGCAACCCAATCACAAACTCCTCAATTTTTTTCGGGGTTGTCTTGCCGATTTCTTGCAACTCCTCACAAGATTTTACAAATCGTTGAAAAGCATCTTGCTTTGTCTTGGAATACTCGTCAATGATTTCAATGATAGCATTTGCGATATTGAAGTTGGCTTTGCCAACTTTTATTTTCAAAAGATTTTCATTAATCCAATAACGATTTGTTTCGTGGTTGCGAAGAATTGGAATAAACTCAGAACTTGGAAAATATTTTTGAAACTCCGAATTCATTCTATTGTTCAATGCGTGATTTTGAAGTTTACTGCCAAACGGCAATTCTCTTTGGCGTTTGAAAAGTTTTACAAATGCTGCACCTTCGTATTTTGAATAATCACCTTTTTGGTCAAAGCCGTTGGCGATATAATCTTCTATGATAACATAGATAGCGTTAAGGTTTGCGAAACTTGAACGAGATTTTGAACCCTTATTCGCAGAACGGGTTTTCTCGTTAATGTATTGGATTAGTTGGCTCTTATCGAAAATATCGTCAGCATTTTTGCCAAAGTATTTTTCTAAAACCGATTTAATGTTTGCTGTGAATATATTTTCCATTTGGCTCTTCAAATAATTTTAAGGTGTTGGCGGTAGCCAACTTTTCTGTTTCAAATGTGCGGATTTCCTTTTGTAGTTTTTCGCCTTTAAACTCTTTCGCTAATTGTAATCTCCGCAAACCAATTTTTACATACTCGTCTTGAAGTTCTATGCCAATGGAATTTCTGCCAAGTTCTTTTGCTACAAAGCAAGTAGTAAATGTTCCTGAAAATGGGTCTATAACTAAGTCACCTTCGTTTGAACTTGCTTTGATAATTCTTTCGAGTAAAGCAATTGGTTTCTGTGTCGGGTGGTTTTCGTATTCGTCCATACGATAACGAACCCTTGCAAACTCCCAAACATTGCCAGGAACTTTCTCTGAACTGTAAACTGTCGGAACCGCTTTGCGATAATCAATAAGTTTGCGTTTTGCCCCTGTTTTTGCTTCGACTAAAATGTCGTTTGTGTTAAAAGTGTAGTTGTTTTTGTCTTTTACACAAAATAAAATCGGCTCATACATTGAACCATAGTATTTTTTGGCTTGAACACCTGAACTGTCGTAATACCAAACAAGTCGGGAAAGTATGTCTAATTTTTTGCGAAGATAAATGTCAAAAAATGGCATAAACTGTGTCGCTGTCATTACATAAAAACTACCGTTTGGTTTAAGTTTTTGAATACACAAGTCAAGCCACTCGTAGCACCATTCAAGGTATGCTTCTTCCGTTTTCCATTTTTCAATGTGTCCGTTGAAGTTTTTACCAATGTTGTAGGGTGGGTCGGCAAATATCAAATCCACAGAGTTGTCAGGAAGTGTTTGTAATGCTTCCAAAGCGTCTCCGTGAATAATTTTATGTTGTTCGTTACCTAATATTTCCATTTTCTAATTCAATTAAAAGTCGTTTCAAATTTAGTCAAAAAAACAGGTCGTCCGATTGAAAGTTGTCCGTTTTTGTTCACAGTCATTTCGTTGCAGCACGGTCTTTTAGAATGGCACATAACGGTTCAAGGACTTACGCCGTTGAGACAGCAATGGACGTTAAGTCCGTTGTTGCCTGCCTGCCGTCAGGCAGGTCCGAAGTGCGAGCGTAGCGAGTGCTTCGCGGCGTAAGTCCTTGAACCGTTGTCCAGAATGCTCGCTGCGCTCGCATTCTGGACAACGTAATAATACCCGCAACTTATGGCGTGTATTTCCAAATCATCTTCATAATTCCAGATTGTCCAAAGGACTTTTCAATTTGGCACGAGTAGCATCTGTAATGTGAGTATAGATTTCCGTCGTCTTGATGGAATCATGCCCAAGCAATTGTTGTATCTGACGCAAATCAGTAACTCGCTCTAATAGATGGGTGGCAAAACTATGCCTAAGCATATGTACGGTGGCATAGGAATTAATTTTTGAAAGATTGACCGTTTTCTGAAATATATTTTGCACACTTCTGACGCTGTACTGCCCTCCATCTTGCCTTTCAAACAACCAGTATTTCGGTCAGTAAGTTACGTAATATTTTCGCAAAATGTCAAGCATTTTTTCGGATAAAATGCTAATTCGGTCTTTTTTTCCTTTTCCCTCTCTAGTTTTGGGTCGCTGAATAGTGAAGTACACAAGAGATGATGGTTGTTCATAAAAAAAGGTTTGATCTTTGGCTTATTTCAAAAAAATGTCATTCTTTAGAACTATTTATACAAATATTTTCTTTTTTCTCAAAAGGTTCTATATTTGCAATCCATTTAGGAAAGGAGTGTGAAAGCACGCTGCAATTCATTCAAATTGGCTCGTTCGTCTATCGGTTAGGACGCCAGGTTTTCATCCTGGTAAGAGGGGTTCGATTCCCCTACGGGCTACTTTAATTCTACGTCCTATTTGCTGATTTTCTACAATCTATCTACTAAATTTTCCTTCCAATTATTTTTTACTCTCCCTCATTTGGTGTTTATTTACGCTCAAGCAATATTCTTTCCTTACCAAAAAAATTGAGTAAATGTTCACAGTACAAGATATTCAGCAATTCAATGCAGCAGGTATTAAAATGGAGCAAGTCCAGCAGCAAATTAAGTATTTTAAAGAGGGTTTTCCCTTCACAAAAGTTACTAAAGTTGCTACTATCGGCGATGGCATCCTAAAGTTAGATGAAGCTCAACAAAAGCATAGCATCACTTACTACGAACTCAAATCTCTTGATAAGTCTATTTACAAATTCGTGCCTGCTTCTGGAGCTGCTAGTCGAATGTTTAAGGATTTATTTTCTTACCTCACTGCGGCTGAACAAGGAAATGAAGCAGAACTAATAGACCAAGCAAAGTATAAAACAGCAAAGCAAACCATTGAAAACCTCGAAAAATTTGCTTTTTTCAATGACCTAAAAGCATTGTTAGCAAAGGCTGATTTATCTATAAAAGATTTACTAGCGGAAAAGAAATATAGCAAAATATTAAGTTTCCTACTCAATGAAGATGGTTTGGATTACAGCAATTTGCCTAAAGGCTTGTTGCAATTTCATCAATACGGCAACGAAAGCCGTACCCCCGTAGAAGAACATTTTGTGGAAGGCGCTAAATATTGCAAGATGAAGGACACTACGGTTCAACTTCATTTTACAGTCTCCCCAGAGCATCAAGAAAAATTTGAGGCATTGGTAAGTGCCAAAAAAGCAACTTATGAAAAGTTACTAGGTGTTCAACTAGCGGTCTCCTTCTCGCAGCAAGCTCCTCATACGGACACGATTGCGGTAGAATTGGACAATACGCCTTTCCGATTGGAAGATGGCAGTATTTTATTTCGTCCTGGAGGACATGGCGCATTGATAGAAAATTTGAATCAACTGGATGCGGATATTGTTTTCATCAAAAATATTGATAATGTAATCCCCGACGCGCTCAAAGCAGAAACGTATCATTATAAAAAAGTAATCGGTGGCATTTTGATTCAGTTACAACATAAAATATTTGATTATTTAGAAAAATTGGATGCTGTAAATGGCGATAGTCAGGCATTAATTCAAGCAATTGAGCAATTTTATAAAACGGAAATGTGTACTCAATTTCCTGCCAATTATGAAAAATTATCGTTAATAGAAAAAGTAAAATACCTCTATACAAAACTCAATCGTCCAATTAGAGTATGTGGCATGGTCAAAAACGAAGGTGAACCTGGCGGAGGTCCTTTTTGGACAGAAAATCCAGATGGAACAGTTTCCTTACAAATTGTAGAGAGCGCGCAATTGGATGCCAACGATGCGGAGCAAATGCACTTGTTAAATACATCTTCCCATTTTAATCCTGTGGACATTGTTTGTACGATGAAAAATTACAAAGGCAAACGTTTTGATTTGTTAGCACATGTCAATCCTCAACAAGGATTTATTGTGCAAAAATCGAGTGATGGTCGAGAACTAAAGGCGTTGGAGCTTCCAGGTTTATGGAATGGCAGTATGTCTGATTGGAATACCGTTTTCGTAGAAGTACCTGTTATTACGTTCAATCCTGTAAAACAAATCACGGATTTGTTACGTCCGGCGCATCAAGGAAAATAAATTTAAAAAAAATACATATGTATTTGAAACATATTTTAAGCCATAGAGTATATGAAAGTAGCAGATAACGGCTTTAAGTTTCAAAACTAGTGAGAGTGATTGGGGCAATTCCTGTAAGGAATTGCCTTTTTTATCACACGCCTGAAAAAGCACCAAAGCCACCATCTACGGCAACAATAGTTCCTGTTACAAAAGTAGCTGCCTCACTACATAACCAATTAGCGACGCCACAAAGTTCTTCTGCTTCACCAAAGCGACGCATAGGCGTGTGTTCGAGAATTGTTTTAGCCCTATCAGTGTAACTACCATCTTCATTGAGCAAGAGTTGTCTATTTTGCTCGCCAATAAAAAAGCCAGGAGCAATAGCATTCACTCGAATACCTTCTCCATATTTTGCTGCCATTTCCACTGCCAACCACTTAGTTAAATTATCCACTGCTGCTTTGGATGCGGCGTAGCCTACTACCCTAGTCAGCGGACGCTGTGCCGCCATAGAAGAAATATTGATAATACTTCCCTTTTTTCTTTTTGCCATCACCTCTCCAAAAATGAGTGTAGGTAGTAAAGTTCCATTCAAGTTGAGACGACTAACCATATCAAAATCATCCAGCGATAAATCAAAAATAGTTTGGTCTGGCTTGATAGTTGCACCTGGCATATTACCGCCTGCTGCATTTATAAGAATATCTATTCGCCCCCATTGGGTGAGTATTTGTTCTCTCACCTCAATAAGTTGCGCTTTATCCAGAACATCAGCTACCAAAGGCATCGCAATGCCTCCATCTGCGATGATATTTTTTACTTTTCTATTTACGCGCTCTTCATTTCTGCTCAAGATGCCTACTTTAACACCTGTCTTAGCCAATCCGTTGGCAATTGCCCCCCCCAATGAACCTGCTCCCCCTGTAACGATAGCTACTTGTCCTTTTAAATCAGAGTAATTCATGTTTTGATTAATTGACAAAATCTATAATGAAATGATTATTTTATTTTACATCTATAAGATGAATACTTATGTAATTATCCTTTAAGTCTTTAGGGATTCCTGTGCCTGCGCCTATGGCTGTTATTATTTTTTGGCTCGTTAGACTACTCATATATTTTGCTATTTCTGTTGCTTTTTCTGCGTGAGCTTTATTATAATAAAATACAGTGTATTGTTGTGCCAACCACTGAGGACGTTCTTCCAGAAGACTATATCCATCTAATATAAAATTATAGGACTGTAATATAGACTCCCCTTTTAATCCGTCAGCGTAAATAGTTAATTCCTCTAATGCTTGCTCTAGCTGGTCTTCCGCTATTAATTTTCGAATCTTATTGAGAAGTGCATCTTTCATAATTTCGCTTGATTAAGGGATAAATATAACACATTTTAGCCAAATGTAATATTTTATATGGGTATCACATTAATTCTTCCAAAAGCCTTTTCCTGTAATGCTTTTCCATCATTTTACTCAATAATGGAACAAGTTGCCCTTTTTCATATTCTCTTTCAAAGCCGTAAATAGTATCTTTAATTTTAGTAGCTCCTACTGTTCTACTAGCATTAGTATTTTTAAAAGCATCTTTTTGGCGAATATTAGCGGGAATTACGTTATTTCCATTACTCACTTCCACAATATAACGGTAGTCTTCATCCAAAGAAAATTTCCATCTATGAATACTTTCCTCCTGTTCTAAAAAAGCCATACTGCATCTCCTTTAACCTTAAATTCAAGCCCTACTAACCAAGCATTATTAGACTTCCTTCGAAAGTCCTTTAACCTTTCTTCTTTTTTCATTTAGGATAAAATTAAAAGGAACTTGGGTTGGGGATGAGGAGAAGAAAATTACTTTGGCAAAAAGTATAGAAAAAAATTAGAACACAGATAATACAGATTTAGCTGATGACCGCAGATTTTTATTCGTAAAATTTGCTTCATCTGTAATCATTAGCAATTCCTATTTAGCCTTTCTTTTTTTCCTACTTAGAGGGAAATTAAAAAGGAATTAGGTTGAGTTGAGGAGAAAAAATTACTTCCGCAAGAAGTCTAATGTAATTTCTATTTTATTCAATTCTATTTTTTCGTACCACAATACACTGACAATATTTTGAACAATATTTAATTGCTTCGTCTTAACAAAATGGATTTTTACAGTTTCCTGCAAGTTTTGCGTAAGCTGTATTAGGTTATCGCCAGAAGCCTGTAAACCAAGCGTTGGGGTAAGCCCCCAATAGCCATCTGCTACTTCTTTGAAAAAATAAATAAAAGATAAAGAAAACTCTTGATAACTCATCCCATATTTAGCTGCTGAAAAATTGACTTCAAAGATATCTTGACTAAAATTTCCAGTGTGATTGAGCGATAGTAGCTCTTGATTTTTCCCTTTGTCCAACAAATTTTGCTGCAAAGAAGCCGTGAAATCAATCGCTAAACGTTCAAAGGACTCCCCCATATAGACAGCATCAAGGTCATCAAGAGGTATTTGCAACTGCTCTCCAGAGTGTAAGGTCAATTTTAAAGTGTAAAATGGAAGTGTAATTTTGTAAGACATAATCACTCTTTGTTGGGATATACTTACAATTTGTTGGGATATACTTACAAAACTAACAAGATTGAGAAGTTTTTGCGCTATACTGAAGTGAAAATAGGCAAAGATTTTTAAGGTAGGTGGGAATATGAAATAACCATGAGAGGCTATCTATTGGATTAGATAGCCTCTTTTACAAGAAAAACTAATCTGCACGTTTTACATAAGAGCTTATGCTATGACGACTTTGTAAGGTATCTACTAGCTGCTTAGCAGTTTGCTCGTCATTGTATTTATCAACACAAATCATTTGATAAGAAGCTGGATAGTCAAAAGTAATTATTTCTGCATTGTTATATCCAAAACCTTGTATTTGTCTCAAACGATTCTGAGCATTATCGCTGTTTTTAAATGTACCTGCAATTACAAGAAAACGCCCCCCCACAATACTATTTGATGAATTTGATGGTTTAGTTTCGTTATAAAAATCATCGTTAGCTGGTGCTTGATAAATCTTTGGTATTGAAGTTTTTGCATCCTCAACATATTCAGATAGTCGCTCTACGGGTGTGTAATCTGCATCTTCTTCCTCCGGCAACTTACCTATTTTTAACACTCTTACTTCTGTTCTTCTATTTTCCTGATGTAACTGATCGCTACATTTTACATTGTTTACACATCTATTTCTTGGTCTTGTTTCGCCATATCCTACCGCTGTTAAACGCTCTTTGGAGATACCCAAAGACACTAAGTACTCCACTGCACTTTGAGAACGTCGCTCAGAGAGTTTCCTATTATAATCGTCGCCACCTCTGGAATCTGTGTGTGAACCGACTTCGATGACCATTTCAGTATAGACCTTTAGCATTTTAGCCACTAAATCCAAGTCTGATTTAGCATCTGTGCGTAATGAAAAATCATTAAAATTAAAATAGATATTAGGCAATAAAATAGTTGTTCCCTCTGTAATTGGTGCACTACCTACGTCGCTACCATCTGCGTTTTTACCATAGCCTACTATGCCTGATGAAATATTAATATCCCTATTCAGAGCTAATTCACCACTACAAGGCTGTCCAGCAGTGGAAATACTAACAGAACTAGAACTCCTATTTCCTTTCAGAGCAAATACATCGTATTGTTTTCCACATTTTAAACAGGACTCATACTTTCCATTATTATCAGTAATTGCTGTTGTTTCTTGTTTTGTAACAATATCTCTTATCACTACAGTAATGCCTGATTGTGGTCTTTTATTTCCAGAAGTAACGACTCCCGTGAACGGAATACAATCCACTGCTTTATTTAAAGGCACTAACAAAGCACCTTTATTGGCATCTGGCATTTTGATTTTAATTTGATAAGGTAAATAGCCTTCCTTACTTACTTTAAGTACATATTCGCCTTTAGCCAAGTTAAGGATAGTCTTGCCCTCATCATCTGTTATTGATTCTGTATCGTTCGCAGATGATTTTACCTTCAATGTAATCACAGAAGCATCACCATTTAAGTCACCTATAACTAAATCATCAGAGTAAAAATCTACTTCTGATAAATTGATATAAGTTACTTTAACACTTTCTATACTTTGGCTATTAGAAGCATCAATTACGTTGACCAGTAGTTCGTCTTTACCAGCATTTTTACCAGGCTTGATAGAAAAACTGTAAATATCGTCCCCGCCTTTTCCACCAGAACGATTAGAAGAAAAATAGCCATTTTTTTTATCTAAATCTATAATGAAACCTAAATCATCATTAGCAGAATTAAAAGGTTCACCTAAATTAACTGGTTTTTTCCAGACTTCTCTTTGCTTGGTAGTGAAGAAAATATCTGTTCCTCCTTTCCCCCCATGTCCATCAGAAGTGAAATAAAGCGTTCCATCAGCATGAATATAAGGAAAAACTTCATTATTAGGCGTGTTTACTTGAGGACCTAAATTGATTGGCGAACTCCACTCACCACCAATTTTCTTTACAACGTATAAATCATACCCTCCATATCCACCTGGACGATTGGAAGCAAAATACAATTCATCCATATCAGGTGCAATAGATGGATGTATCGTATTGTACCCTAGTTCATTGAATGGCATTTCTGTGATATTTTCCCATTTGCCTCCATTATTTTGGGCAGCGTAAATGTTGAGTTGCTTTCTGTAATTGCCTGAAGAAACGGTTGTTTCTCTAGTAGAGTTCCTCGTAAAATAGAGCACTTCTCCTGTGCTATTAAAACTAACAGAACCTTCGTGCATGGTGGAGAGTAATTCCTTTGCAAAAGGCACAGGATTGCTCAAAGCCCCTTCTCCATTTCTCGAAGCTCGATAAATAGACATAATATTTGTTCCTGTGTTAATGTCAATAATACCGTATCTTCCTTGCTCATATTGGGTAGTAATAAACACAAGTCCATCCTCATAAAATACAGGACTAAACTCTAATTCTGCTGTGTTGATGCCCGATTCATTTTTGATTTGAACCTCAGACTTTGACAAATCTAACTGCGCATTGGCATGAATGGCTAGTAACGGTAATAGAAAGTAAGCTATTGATTTCAGTAATTTCATGTGGGAGTAGCATTTTAAATTATTTTTAAATATGTTCATGGGACTACTTAATTTTTACGGCTAAAATAAAAATCTTGGGTTCTCCAAGTCATCGCGCATACCTTTAGTATCAAACCTCAACATTACTTCAAATGTTCCATTATTATAAGGCTGTATATCAGATAGAGTAAAATCATAAGCCATACCAAAACCTGCTCTTCGAGTTAATTGGAAAAAGAGCAAGAAATCAACAGACTCCCCAACTCCAGAACCACCGCTTCGGTAAGAAACACCTGCCGATACTTTATTACTAAACATCGCAGAAATATTTACCTCCGCTTGAAACGGTGCACCTTGTACATACTTTCCTAAAATAGCTGGTCTTAGTTTCACTTTATCATTAATTGGAAAAACGGTACCTGCCATAGCGTAGTAATGTGCCTGAGACACGGCTGTTGTCGTTGATTGATCATTGAAGCCTATTTGATTCGACAAAAAGTACGGCGACGATAATCCAAAATAAAACGACTTATTATAGACGTAAAGACCTGCTCCAAAGTTACCTTTTAGTAAGGTAGTATTTTCTAAAGGAATTGAAGGGTCGTTTTCATCAAAATATACAGTGCCTGGCTTGGAGAAGTTAAACGTACTGTAATAGCCTGCCCCATGCAAGCCAATGCGGAGGTTTAGATTTTCTGAAAGTTGTAATCTGTAAGAATACGCCAAACTACCATGCCAGTTGTCGAAAATACCAACTTGTTGTCTAATTGCAGTAATACCAAAACCTACTTTATCTCCTAAAAACGGGGAGGAAAAGCTAACCATCATGTTGCGAGGCGCCCCCTCTATATCTAACCACTGGTTACGATAAAGCACTAGAAAAGATGGTACTTCCCTAGTTCCTACATAAGCAGGATTAATGGTCTGCTGCGTGTACATGAAGTGCGTAAAATGAGGTTCTTGTTGAGCATAGGCACTTAAACCTAATAGACAAAGAAGAAGTGCGTAAATTATTTTTTTCATGTCTTATATTTTTTGGTGTGTTTAGGCTACTGTGTAGCCTAAACACACTTTAATAAATTTTAATTAGCGATATAATGTGATAAATCCTTTTTGAACATCAGCAGTAGGCGATGATTTGAAAAGATAGAAGTAAGTTCCATCTGGCAATTTTGAACCGTTGTAAGTTCCGTTCCAATCGTTGCTGTAAGGATTTGCCCTAAAAACCTCATCTCCCCATTGGTTGAATATAATTAATTCGTTGTTCGGATAAGTCTCTCCTTCCACACAAGTAATAATTAAAAAATCATTTTTACCGTCATCATTTGGCGTAACCACATTAGTGATAACACAAAGTTCATCAGGGAACTTCACTTGGATTGTCGCTACCCCTTCCTCGCATAGGCGACGATTCGGGTCAAGGCAACCTTGATAGCAGACTTCGTAATTTAAGTTATCAATTCCGATTTTATCAGAGACATAAATCAAGTCACCTGCTGCATTAATTTCCACTGTACCCAAGAAAGGAACTTTAGTTAAACCAAAAGTAATCGGTACACCTGGTATTAAATTGTCATTAGCTAATACAGGTAAAGTATCTGCTTCATTAATAATCACTTGATATTGATCTAACTCAACAATAGGACTTGAAACCACACTAACCTCAATAGTTGCCGCTTTTGACTTACACCCTCCTACCGAAGCTATGACGGTGTAAATACCTGTTTGCAGGGATTGTGCCTCTAAGACAATGGTTTGTCCACCTGTTTTAAACTGGTTAGGACCATTCCAAGAATACTCAACGCTATCCCTGATTTCTCCATTGGCTGTTAGTGTAATTGTTTCGCCCACGCAGTAGCGACTTGCGCCCGTAATCGTAATATCTGCTACCCCTTTGAAGAAATCAATATCAACAAAGTCTGTTGTTTCACAACCATTACTACCCAACACGGTAACAAAATAGCGTCCCGACCTACGTTCTGCATTTTGTGCATTTATAACAAAACTCAACGATGGGAAACCACCAGTTATAGCATCTGGACCTACCCAATCCCATTTCACGCCATTGCCTCCTGTTTCATTCAGTCGAATCAGGCTATCTTGCGTAATGCAAGCATATTCTGTGACCACAGTTGATAAATCAACTATCGGGCTTGCGATAGTGCTAAAACTAATACTATCGGTCGCCGAAGTACATCCATCATTGCTAGCAAAAACTTTAGCAGTAATTGTTCCCACTCGATTAGGCACTATTTTTAACACCTTATCCATTGTAACAATAGGTTCTGCCGACACTGATGGTATTTGCCATGTAAACACAACATCATCATCGTAATTACCCATTATGGTAAGGGCAATAGTATCTTTTGAACAAGCAGCAGTAATAGGTTGAATAGCTGGCATTGGCACTGAGCCGCTAAAGTCCAACTGTACTTGAGCACTAGCAGTACATCCTTTCAATTCACCTACCACAGTATAAGTACCGCTGGAAGCTGAATTAACATTCATCAACACTGGATTCTGAGTGCTATCGCTGAAATTGTTAGGTCCTGTCCAAATCCATCTGTTTGCGTCGCCTCCTAATTCAAAGAGCTGAATCGTTGAATCTTGGCGTTCACAGTCCAATTCACCTATGAAAGCGGCATCTACTCTTGGTGTTTTACCTACATTTACAGTTGTTACTATTGTATCAGAAGTACAACCGTTTTCCGCTACCCAATATAAAAAATTGTAAGTCCCTTCTTTAACTAACCTAGCAGTAGCTACGTTGGTATTGATGCTATCAATTATCAAATTCACATCGCCTGTATCTGGCATAATAACCCAACGATAATTCAATACTCTATCTTGGAAAGTTTGACCTATCAATCGAATTTCGTCGCCTTCGCAGAAGACATTATCTGCAGGCGTGACGCTCACCGTAGGTCTTTCTAATGCAGGCGTAATGAGAATAGTATCTAAAACTCGTCCTTCACAGCCTGCTGTCGAAGTTGCAGTTAATCTATATAAACCAGAGTTAGCAGAAGTGATGTTATTGATGGTTACTTCTTGCTGATCTGAGCTGAAACCATTTGGTCCTGACCAAGTCCAATTCGCAATCTCATTATTGGCTAAATCTTCTCCTCTTAGCATTAGCCTAGCATTAGGTTTTACACACAATATATCATTATGAATGATAACAGGTCTAGGATTTTGCTGTGCATTGATTATTGTTTCTCCGACTAATACGCAACCATTTGATGCGTTTACAGAAACAGCGATAACACCAGGTGACCTAATATCTGAACTATTCACACTAATCACTCTACCGTTTTGTTGAATACCTGCTCCAGCCCAACGATACTGTGCATTTGGAACGTTAACTTCCGAAGCAGTGAGCGTAATTTGCGTATTCTCGCAAGGTTGAGGATTATCCACTGTAATATTAATTGATGGTAAATCCATGACCTGAATCACTAGTTGACAAGTGCTTCTATTGCCTGAAATATCTACTGCTGTGTAAACCAAAGTCGTTGTTCCTACAGGAAAAGTGCTGCCACTATTCAACCCTGTTGCATCTGTTTTTACTACACTTACCTCTCCACAAGCATCATTTGCTGTTGGCGCATTAAACAACAATCTCACACTAGAACATTGATTAGATACTGGAGCAGCAGTAAGCACTCGACTCGGATCGCTAATCAAAGTTCCATCTACACTTACTTTCACTGTATCTGGACAGTTCGTAAACATTGGCGGCGCACTATCATTTACTCTGACAGTAAATTCACAAATTTGTGTATTCCCAGAAGCATCCGTAGCGGTGTAACGCACTACTGTTTCGCCTACTGGGAAAGTCATTCCAGACATATGTGTACTATCTAAGCGAGTAACTTGACAGTTATCTCTTACTGTTGGACTTCTCCATGTGTGTACCGCTGTACAGCCATTGGTTGCTGATAGCACCACGCTAGTTGGACAGTTAGTGAATGTTGGACGTTGGGTATCTAAAATATTGACGTTAAAACGGCAGATAGTTAGATTACCTCTTTTGTCTGTCACTCGATACACAACCTCTGTTATTCCCACTGGAAAGAAATCGCCGGGAGAAAAATTAGTCTCCACAGTAAATTCTGAACATGGGTTTTCAAAAGCAGGTGGAGTCCAGTTGACTCTTCTACCACAAGCACCTTCATCAGCATTTAAGGTAATGTCCATCGGGCAGTTGGCTACTGTTGTCTCTTGCTGTTCTATGGTAACTGTAAACGTACAAGTTCCGACATTACCTGATTTGTCAATGGCGGTATAAACCACTTGCGTTGTACCAGTAGAGAAATTATCACCTGGTTGGAAGTTACTGAATATCGTATCTACACCACAGTTATCTAACACAACTGGTGGAGTCCAAGTAATTGGTGCATCACAATTTGCTGTTTGTGTTCCGATAACAATATTTTCTGGACAGACTAAAGTAGGCGGCGTTCTATCCACTACGGCCACCTCGAACGAACAAGTATCTGCCTTGCCTGCATTGTCTGTTGCAATGTAAGTTACAATTGTTACGCCGAGTGGAAAGGTTGCACCCGGCATAAAGTTGCTCGTGATGGTTGGATTCACGCATCCACCTTGTATGGTGGGTGGTGTCCAAGTTGCGGTTGCTGCACAGTTATTATTGGCTTCTACGGTAATATTTTGTGGGCAATTTGCGAATGCAAATGGTAAGGTATCTACAACAGTTACCTTAAAAGTACAATTTCTTGAATTTCCACTAGCATCTAAAGCTCTATAAATTACCTCTGTTACACCTACAGGAAAGGCAAAACCTGGCATAAAATTACTAACCACACTATCTAACTTACAATTATCAGTCGCTTGAGGAATCGTCCAAGTATGCACTGCTGTACAATTATTCGTTGCATTCAACACCACGTCTGACGGGCAAGAGATGAAAGTAGGCGGTATAGTATCTCGAATAATAATATTGAAACTGCATGTATCTCTAAATCCTAATCCATTTACTACTGTGTAAATCACCCTAGTTGTTCCCAACATAAAAGTATCCATAGGTTCATGTGAGGCAGTGATAACCGGCATATTACAAGTATCGCTCAACGTTGGGCGCATCCAATTTACTCTGAATTTACAATCTTCTGCCGTAGCAAAAATAGTCGTATCTTTAGGGCAATTCACGAATTTAACGCCTAGTGTATCGCGAACCGTTACCTTGAAAGTGCATCGAAGCGTGTCATTAGTATTGCTGACAACGCTGTAAGTAACCATTGTTTCGCCAACATTGAATAGTTGACCACTAACTTGCGAAATGGTATCCATTCTCGACATAAACGTAGTTGCGCCTGAAAGTTGATAGCCTATCGTTTTTACTTGGTCGAAAGGAATTACCCGCACATTGAGATTACCTATTTGTGTTTGACAAATATTAGGCTGTTTGAATACAATTGTATCCTTTGGACACTCAATACTTAAAGTATCTAATCGTCTAACTTCTACGTCAAAAGAACAAGTAGCAATATTGCCGCTAAGGTCTGCAACTCGATAAGTTACTGTGGATAGTCCGCGATTAAATGAACCATTAGCATTGATGACACCCATTCCTGTACTATCTCTAATGGTTGCACCTGTGATGCGATAGTTCATATTGAACCTATTATCACAGTTGTCCATAATAGATATAATTTGTGTCCCTGTAACATTAATGCTGTTTTGACCATCTGGAATGTTAACCAATAGCTTAGTCGGACATTGAATTACAGGTGGAATAGTATCTTTAACAATTACCCTAAAAGAGCAAGTCTTAATCGTACCCATCGTATCGCGAACGGTATAGGTTACTACCGTTGTATCTTTATTGAACATTAAGCCAGAGGCAGCAATTAATCTGGCTGCGGTAGAGTCGGCTCTTGTTGCACCTTCTAATTTATAACTCATGCTTGCCAAAGCACTAACATTAGAAACAGAAGCACTTATATCATTCACAACTACACCACAAGTATCCTTGCCACTAAAAACCATTGTATCTCTTGGACATTCAAGGTCAATTAAATTGACAACTACTTGGACGTTGAAGGAACAACTATCTTGATTGCCAGCGCCGTCTCTTACAACATAGGTTACTTTAGTCGTACCTATTTCAAAAATAGCTCCACTGGCATCGTCCATTCCACTACCTGTACTAGCGCCTGAAAGTGTATAACGCACCATGGGTCTAGGGGTACAGTTATCTCTTAAAGCAGAAAGTCCAATATTTTCAATGACTGCAATCGTATCTCCTAGAGGAATACGAATCATTGTATCTTTTGGACAAGTAAATTGAGGTGGTGTATTGTCTCTCAAAATAACTCTAAAGGAGCAAGAAGCCATATTACCTACTGTATCTACTACTTTGTAGGTAACCATAGTAGTATCTTTATTAAACAAACGACCAGAGGCATTGATAATGCCATTAAATGTCGAATCAGCTATGGTAGCCCTGGTGAAAGTGTATGAAGTTGTTCTGACTGCACCAGGATTAATTAAGTTAACAATAGCAATATTGTTTACCACGCCAGTGCAATCGTTAGCTCTATCTCCAACAGAGGCTACTACGTTATCTGGACAGGTAATGCCAATTTCTAGTTTTCTTACAGCAACTGTGAATGAACAAGTATCTCTATTGCCCGCACGGTCAATAAAAATATAGCGTACCAAAGTATCTCCCACTGGAAATACTCCTGTATTGCCGATGTAACCTAAGGTATCTACAATACCACAATCATCTGTAACCATTGGATAAGCCCAAGTTACCGTAGCTGTATTTTGGTCATTAGGAATAAAAGTGGTAATATTACTCGGACAAGCTGTTACTTGCGGTGCTTGTGTATCAGGATCTATTTTTATATCCGTTCCCACAAAAGCATAAGATACTTCTGTTGCATTTGCTGCTAGTCGGTTGTTACTGCTTGTTTGTTGGGATAGTCTAGCATTATTCGCTAAATTACCATTCACTTTAAAGACAATCGTATATAAAACACTATCGCGATTTGTTCCATTGAAGGAAACTAAATTGGCATTTGACCAAACGACCGTAAGTGTTCTATTGGTATTGTTGATATTAAAGACACCACTGGTTAAGCCACGTTCTATAACAGTATCAATCTGCAAAGCAGGGTCATTCCACTCTATGACTTGACTAAAGCCATTTACATTTGCTACATTTCGAGCAATAATATCTACGCGGATAGTATCAGAACCACAAGGCGTTGATTGTTGAACAGCTCTTATCGTTGTAGCATTTTTATCACATTCTTCTTGACTTGGCAAACGAAGAGCAGTAGGTACAAAAGTGTAAGCTACTTCAGTGGTATTAGCAGCAATTCGGTTATTGCTATTTGTTGGTTGAACCAACATAGCATTCGCTCCTAAACCTGCCGCTACATCAAAAGTAATGGTGTATAAAATGCTATCTCTATTAACGCCGCCTGTGCCTCCATTAAACGATACCAAACCTGCTTGCGCCCAAACTACCGTGAGCGTTCTATTGGTATTGTTAACATTAAAGGTCGGACTAGATAAACCACTTTCTACTACACCATTAGCTGGAATACTCAAAGCAGCATCATTCCATTGTAATGTGTGGCTCATTCCATTGACATTATTAATTTCCTTAGCAATAATATCAACAGTTACAGTAGTTGCTCCACAAGGTGCATTTCGTTGAACCGCCACTAATCGTGGTCCCGTAATTGGTGTACCTCCACCTGTACCCGCCGTTACGACTACATTAAAAATACAAGTAGCACTATTGCCACTAGCATCTGTAAAGGTATAAGTTACTTGGGTGGTGCCGATAGGAAAGCTAGTACCAGGTGTATGTGTTTTTGTGATACTGGCTACTTGGCAATTATCCGTTGCGGTGGGTTCCGTCCATGTTGCTACTGCGCTGGTTGTACCCATTGGAGCATTGACGTTAATTACGCCTAGACAATTGCTCACCACAGGGGGAGTCGTATCCGTACCTGCTCCAAGTTTAATCATAGCAGGTACAAAAGTGTAGTTTATTTCATTGGCATTAGCAGCAATTTTATTATTACTACCTGCCCTTTGATTAAGCATTGAATTGGTAGCTAAACCACCAGTAACATTAAAAGTTATCGAATAGAGTATACTATCTCTATTCGTCCCATTAAAAGAAACTAAATTGGCTTGTGCCCAAACGACCGTGAGTGATCTATTGGCATTGTTAATATTGAAGGTTGGACTAGATAATCCAACTTCTACTACGCCATCAGTTAGAATCGTTAAAGCAGGGTCATTCCACTCTAACACATGGCTAATACCATTTACATTATTAACGTTCCTTGCGATAACATCTACAATAATCGTACTTGCACCACAATTTGCATTGCGCTGAACAGCTACTATTTGTGCACCTGTATTCATTCCACCTCCTGTACCTCCACCTGCTGTGACAACTACACTAAAAGTACAAGTCGAGGTATTGCCACTAGCATCTGTAAAAGTATAACTTACCATTGTAGTGCCGATTGGAAAACTAGAACCCGGCGTATGAGATTTATTAACAGTAGCTACTTGACAGTCATCCGTTGCAGTAGGTTCTACCCAAGTTGCCGTTGCTGTGGTCGCACCTGTTTGAGTACTTACATTAATAGTACCTGGACAGTTACTTACTACTGGGGGTGTTGTGTCTGTACCGTTACTCGTATTGAGGGTTATCATCGTTGGCACAAAAGTATAAGCAATTTCTGTGGTATTGGCAGCAATTTTGTTATTGTTACTTGTACGTTGGTTAAGCATGGAATTAGTAGCCAAACCACCAGTGACATCAAAGGTAATCGTATAAAGCACACTATCCCGATTTGTTCCATTAAAAGAAACTAAATTTGGCGTTGCCCAAACAACCGTTAATGTTTGATTGTCGTTATTTGCATTAAATGTAGCACCAGTCAAACCTCTTTCAGAAACATTTGCAATAGTCAATGCAGGGTCATTCCATTCTAATAAATGACTTACGCCGTTCACGTTATTGACATTTCTAGCAATAACATCTACTAAAATAGTCCTTGCGCCACAATTTGCATTGCGCTGAACAGCTACTATTTGAGCACCTGTATTCATTCCACTTCCTCCTGTACCGCCTCCACCTGTACCTGCTGTGACAACGACATTAAAAGTACAAGTCGAGCTATTACCGCTGGCATCTGTAAAAGTGTATGTTACAGCCGTAGTACCAATAGGAAAACTAGCTCCCGGTGTGTGGCTTTTCGTTACACTAGCCACTTGACAATTATCTGTTGCAGTAGGTTCTGTCCATGTCGCTGTTGCAGTAGTTGCGCCTGTTACTGTTGTTACATTTACTGTACTCGGGCAGTTACTTATCGTTGGTGGGGAGGTATCTGCACCATTACTGCCTAGCGTAAACATGGCTGGTACAAAAGTATAGGGTATGGATGTGGCATTGGAGGCAATACGATTATTTGCATTACCTACTTGCTGACTTAACATAGCGTTAGCTGTCAATCCACCACTTACATTGAACGTAATGGTATATAGGACGCTATCTCGATTGGCACCACCAGTTCCTCCATTAAAGGAAACCAAGTTAGCTTGTGTCCATACTAATGTGAGTGTTCTATTAGAATTGTTTAAATTAAAAGTAGGACTGCTTAACCCTTTCTCTATTACACCCTCATTCGCAATGGTTAATGATGGATCGTTCCACTCCAAAACATGGCTTACTCCGTTGACATTGTTGAGATTTCTTGCAATAACATCTACTAAAATAGTAGTGGCTCCACAGTCAGAAGGACGCTGAACGGCTACAAGTTGTGTTTGTTGCGCATGCGTTAAAAAGGAAAGGAAAATCAGCGTTATAGCAGATAGCAATTTTGTATATGTGACACGCATTGGACTATAAGTTATGTATTCGGAGATCATGTGAATTTATTATTTAAAAAACCTCCGTAAAAATTTTGAATCAATTCTTCCAGTTTTTACGGTATTCTATTGTATAAGTTACTTCATCAAAATGTGAGTAGCTTTATACATTAATTAATCCCTTTGTATTCGCTTACTTGGAACATAGCAAGGGCACTGAAAATAGTGCTTCCTATTCTCATTGTCCTTGCTATTGTCTTTATTTGCTTATTCTATGGAAATTAACTTTCCTGTAAATTGACCTTCTGATGAAGTTAAAGTGTATGAATATAAACCAGAACCATAGTTTAATTCTGCTTTTGAAATACTCAACTCATTGTAACCAACTTCCAAATTCATTACTTTTCTCGCCACCATTTGACCTGATGTATTCCAAACGGTCAATACAACTTGGTCATTTTTTGGTAATTCAAATCGAATAATGGTTTCCGTATAAAATGGATTTGGTGCAGCACCTAAGAATACAAATGATTGAGTTGTTCCTTCATTTGCTTTAAGCACTAAAGATGTCACTCCTTCTTGTTGGCTGAATACTTTGCTCGTGTTGGCATCCAATGAAATAAATTGGCTCAAGTTTTGAATATTTTGAACCGCTTCAAAGGTGATGCGGATAAGGTCTTCCCCTTCAGCAATCATTTTATCGCTCAAATCTGTCCAAAGTATAGGCAATTTGCCATTTACATTATCTAGTGAAGTAACGAAACTACCTTTATTGAAGCCATTTACCGCTACTACTTCTTTTACTCGCAAAAACGCTGTATTGAAGTTCAACAACATTTGAAGTCCAGCTATCGCTTTTTTATCTGATGCACTTAGCACTAATTCGTAAGTTTCACCAGTTTTAAGTGCTTTGTTATTGTATTGGAACAATAATGCGTTTCTCGATTCGAGATGGTTTGTTTTATTACTATTCAAAGCACTTCTATTTAAATCGCCATATTTAATCCCCACATAATCAATATTATTAGCGGAAGCCATGAAACTTGCTGCGGTGAACACAGTATCCAAAGTTGGAATAGTAGTTGTCAAACCCAGTGTTTGATTAGCTCTGATGAACACCCATGCTCTTTCAATTCCCTTTACATCAAATACTGATGTTCCTGAAATAATATTGACTAATGCTTGCTCTATGATAACCGCATCGAATAC
The DNA here is from genome assembly GCA_937944245.1 of uncultured Saprospiraceae bacterium. Lineage (GTDB taxonomy): Bacteria > Bacteroidota > Bacteroidia > Chitinophagales > Saprospiraceae > JAAUTG01. The sequence goes on from CALDYY010000125.1 coordinate 20,383, forward strand.
ATTTACTACGCCATCTTTATTCATGTCGGCAGCTACAATTTGTAATGGCGAAACAATTCCAATATTTTGAAGATTAAACCCTGCAATAATCTGCTTTAGTAAAATAATATCTTGCAAATCAATAGCATTAGGGAATCCCATACCTGAAAGTTTAACACTTACATTGGAATTACTCGGAATGTTAGTGAAGGAATAAAGCCCTGCCGCATTAGTTGTGGTTGTAAAAGGTGTACCATTTCTGGTCAAGGTAGCCGTTATGCCTGGCACTGGTGTAGTTGTACCCATGAAAGTCAATGCACCTCCCAGTGTTAAATTTTGAGGTGTTGTATTTTGACCAACAAAGATGGAGCAATTCATGGCTACCTGTAACGGTACATTTACTCTAACACCTGTACTTGTTAACTGTTCTACCATACCACTTAATAACATCACGCTTAAATTACTACCCACTGTGGCACTTGCTGGAATATCCACAGAAAAAGATAAAATACGCTGTTGATTCGTCAAATTGCGTGCAGCCCCTGTCCATGTAAATGCAATAAGAGAGCTATTGTTAGAAATATTTATTGAAGTTTGCGGGAAGCCAATAGCTGTAGCTGTTGTAAGCACTGCATTTGCCACACCCGAAATAATAACATTAAAGTTTAATTCTGTAATATTAGCAAAATCACCTTCCACCTGTAACTGTACTACAGTTGGGGAGCCGGGGATAACATTGGTTGGGCAAACAAAACCTAGATTCAATGGGGTTTTTGTGCCTACTTCTATAGTGAAATTAGTTGCTTCACAGAAAATGGAGCTTTTTATAGCTACATTATAAGTACCTGTTGGCAGGTTATCAATCGTAAAATTAGAGGGAATGTTCATTTGCATTCCACTTACTGGACCAGTCCAAGTAACGTTATATTGTTGAGTTGTTGACGGGTTAGTAATTAAAATGTTGATTTTCCCATCACTTGTCATCGCAGTAGCAGGTGTAACAGCAAAACTTGCCGCTACTACTTGGTTTGCTCCTTTTTGTGCTTCTACTGGTCGAATACAGTTGGCTAAAACTTGATTAGTTGCTGCATCCACCAACTCTATTTGAACATCAACACTTTTATTAATATCATCACAATTAAACATTACCTTAGGTAAGTCATTAGGACTAATCAGTGGAATAAAATTCAAAGAGCTTGAATTTAAAGCAAAGGAAGGTGTTACGATTACCGGAGCGTTCGCAGGAGAAAGGCGCTTCATGCGCACAAATACATTTACGTTGCCCGCACAATCTACAATATCGCCAGCCGCTTGAATGATAGCATTTACATCTACCAAATCCAAGAAATTAACCGTCTGATTAGCGTTGGAAGTAATGGTAGGCTTGAAAGATACATTATTACAATTTACGATTACATTTCTGTAGGTAACTTCCACATTCATATTCAGCGTAGTTTGATTACCTACTGGGTCAGCAAATCTAATTTTCACTAAATATTTTGAGCCACCAGGCAAATCAATCGCTTGCCCAATTTGATAGTTACCACTCGAAAAAGGAGTTAAGGTATTATTTGTTCCAAATTTTTCTACTTGATAATTTGCAGTGATAAAAGTATTGGCTGCGCAATTATCAGAAACAAGTGGCGTAGGAATAAATTTAAAAATACATCCTTCTTCTCTGATGAGTTGAGTTACTTCATATAATTTTTCTTTTTCACCATTGCTCAAACCTGTATTTAATTGCGCTAGCAATCCCTTGTAAACAGACTGTGTAGTGCTTAACATTGGTGATTTTTCATCGCGTACTTGATAGTCGCGACGAGCATAGGATTCTAAACC
>CALDYY010000126.1 GCA_937944245.1 uncultured Saprospiraceae bacterium
TCTGGCAAAGTAAGTAAAAAGTAGAAGTTTTTCCAATAAAGAATATGTAGAATGTCTTTTTGATTGAGTTATTGGTCTTTATTCTTGAAATCTCCACGTTTCCATGCATCAAAAAACTGTTTCCAGCCCAGTGGGCTAAAAATATTAGTCGGTGGTCGCTGACCAATGTAATAATTCTGCCTAGCTTGTTGTCTTAAATAGTAACTTGAGTTTTCTGTACCATCATAAGGCAGGTCTTTGCGGATTTGTTTTAACGTTTCCTCCGCAACATTTTGAGCGGCAATGGTTTGCAGTTCTGGAGTAACGTCCATCGCTAAAAACTCTAACTTAAAATGTTCACGACTGGGCCAAGGAAAAACTACCGTTTCAGGTAAGTTAATCAAATCCTGTGTCATCAACTGCACCATAGAGTAACGATCATCTGGCAAGTCCAAAGGAATAGCATATTGAACTGTTCTGTAACCAATCGCTGAAAATTCAATAGTGTCTCCTTTCTCTACCACAATAGAAAAGAAGCCTTTTAAATCGGAATAAGTACCACGAGCTTTTCCGACTACCAAAATATTGGTGTAGGGTATAGGGAACAAGTTCTGGTCAGTACCGTCTAATACCAATCCTGAGAACTGCACCAATTTACTTTGTGTTCCATTTGTTTGCGCCGAAGCATCTAATGCGATTGCGCAAAGTATAGCAAGCAAAAATATGGTCTTACATAATTTCATTAATAAGATTTTATTGAAAAGACTAAGAAACTTGACTAAAAGTTCAATAAAGAAACAAAATTGTTTGCGCATTAGCTAAAAAAAGTACCAATTTTTAACGCCTTTTTAACATTAATCCTAAAAGATGACTAGATATTCCCATTTTTTTACAAACTTTATTTTTTTGAATGAAAAATTATTAATTTAGACCTTCATTTTTGGATGTTTATTAATAAAGTAGAATTTTATTTTGTTCTTTGATGTTTAAATAAGTAATTGAGATGAATAGAAGAGAAGCTTTGTCTGGTATTTCGCTATCTTTAGGATTAGGGATTTTAGTACCTTCATCATTACTGTTAAGTTGTCAAAATCCTGATTATCAAGTAGTTTTTTTTGAAATAGCTGATATTCCGTTGCTTGATGAAATTGGGGAAACCATTTTACCAAATACGTCCAGTTCATTAGGTGCAAAGTCAACTAAAATAGGCAATTTCATGGATGCTTATGTAAAAAATTGCTTCTCTCCCGAAAATCAGATAAAAATAAAAGAAGGATTGGCAACATTAAAAGAAACATGTAAAATTGAAATGGGAAAAGATTTCTTAAAGCTCCCTGCTGAAAAACGGCATCAATTTTTAGTTGCACTAGATGGAGAAGCCAATAAAAAATCTATTGAAAATGAAATTCACTATTTTAAGTTATTCAAAAATTTAGTCCTTTTAGGCTACTTTACTTCCGAAGAAGGAGCAACAAAATCTTTGCGTTATTTGCCTGTGCCAGGTAGATATGAAGGAAACTATCCTCTTCAATCAGGAGATAAAGCATGGGCGTTATAATCTTGGTTCAAACTAAAATCTATCTATTCAACCCATAGTAAAATATTTATGAGTAGCTATAAAAATATAGAAAGAACGAATACAAATACTTTTGATGCCATTGTAATTGGCTCAGGCATTAGTGGCAGTTGGGCGGCTAAAGAACTATGCGAAAAAGGCTTGAAAACGCTTGTTTTAGAGCGTGGTCGAGATGTAAAGCACGGTAATTACCCAACCGCAATGATGAATCCTTGGGATTTTGAACATCGCAACCGATTAACATATCAATTCAAACAAGAAAACCCTGTTGCTAGTCGCTGCTATGCGCTAGATGACTCTACTAAACATTTTTTTGTTAAGGATTCAGAACATCCATATATTCAGGAAAAACCATATGATTGGATTCGGGGATACCAAGTAGGTGGCAAATCGCTCATTTGGGCGCGCCAAACTCAGCGTTGGAGTAAATATGAGTTTGAAAATCCATCCAAATATGGTTACACCATAAAATGGCCTATTGGTTACAATGATTTAGCGGATTGGTATAGCCATGTAGAAAAATTTGTGGGCATTAGTGGTAACAAAGATGGTTTAGAAACCTTGCCCGATAGCGAAAGTTTACCTGCTTGGGAGATGAATGAGGCAGAAAAGGCTATGAGTAAAGCCATTATGAAGCAATATCCTAATCGTCCAGCAGTGATTGGTCGTTGCGCTCATTTGACGCAGCCACAACCCATTCATCTAGAGCAAGGTCGAGGGCAATGTCAAGCGCGTAACCTTTGCTATCGAGGTTGTCCTTATGGTGCTTACTTTAGTGCCAACGCCTCCACGTTGCCTTGGGCAGCCAAAACAGGAAACCTAACTTTGCGACCTGATAGTGTGGTACATTCTATTCTTTATGATGACGAATTACAGAAAGCAGTGGGTGTCAAAGTGATAGACCGTTTGACCAAAGAGGAGCATTACTTCTTCGCTAAAATCATATTTGCTAACGCTGCTTGTTTAAATACTAATTTAATTCTGCTCAATTCAAAATCAAACCGCTTTCCAAATGGCTTAGGTAATGATAATGGGTTATTGGGTAAATACGTGGCTTTTCATAATTATAGAGGCTCATTGACTGCTGATTATGATGGACAACTAGACACTTATTATTATGGTAGAAGACCAACTTCTATTATGATTCCTAATTTTAGGAATGTACAACGTCAAGACGCTGATTTTCAAGGAGGATACATGACTTTTTTTACTGCTGACCGTAGGGGTTGGGGTAGAGCTGTTGAAGGCGAACAAATTGGAGCAGCTTTTAAAGAACAACTTTCTAAGCCTGGTAATTGGAGCATTTACATGATGATGCAAGGTGAAACAATTCCAAAGGCAACTAATCATGTGCGTTTGAGTGAAAATGAAGTAGATGAATGGGGTATTCCTCAACTCATTACGTCCATAGATTACGACGAAAACGACGAAAAATTATTCCAAGATTTCCTCAAAGAAGGCGAAGCTATGCTTAAAGCAGCAGGTTGTACCAACATTAAGAAACACGACAGTAAACAATCACCTGGCTTAGATATTCACGAAATGGGTGGTGTACGTATGGGCGACGACCCTAGAACATCGCTGCTGAATAAGTGGAATCAATTACATGCTGTTCCTAATGTATTTGTTACTGATGGTGCTTGTATGACTTCCACTGGAGTTCAAAACCCGTCATTAACCTTCATGGCAATAACTGCAAGGGCAGCTAATTATGCGGCTGAACAAGTAAAAAAGAATGTTTTATCCTAGTAACAGCATTTATGAAGTTCAATTATGTAATATTATTCTTATCGTTTTTAGTTGTTAGTTCTATGCTTTCTTGTGTAGGAGCGGAAGACGCTATTCTGAAAACAGATGTTTTGGTCATTGGAGAAGGTACTGGAGCAACCACCGCTGCTATTCAAGCTGCAAGAAGTGGTGCAAATACTGTACTCATTACACCGCTTCCTTGGTTAGGAGGCATGTTAACTTCTGCTGGGGTAAGTGCCATTGACGGTAATCATCAGTTGCCATCTGGCTTATGGGCAGAATTTCGAGATTCTTTGATAAAGCATTATGGTAGTGCAGAAGCTATTTCCACAGGTTGGGTAAGTTACACCCTTTTTGAACCTCATATTGGTGATTATTATTGGAAACAAATGGCAAACAAGTTATCCAATTTAACCATCATTTACAATGCTGAATTTTTAAATATAGAAAAAGGAAATAATTGGTTAATTACTTTTATTCAGGATGGAAAACAAAATAAAATTAACGCTAGAATTGCGATAGATGGTACTGACTTGGGAGACATTGCAGCAAAAGCAGGTGCAAGTTATGCACTGGGTATGGACGCTCGTGCTGATACAGGTGAGGCTATGGCACCTGAAAAAGCTAATGATATTATTCAAGATTTGACTTATGCTGCTATTTTAAAAGACTATGGACAAGGAGCAGATAAAACCTTAGAAAGACCTAGTAGTTATAATCCAGATTTATTCAAATGTGCTTGCCAAACAAATTGTGATGATATCACTGCAAAGCCTCATCCTTGTGCTACCATGTTGGATTATGCAAAGCTACCTAATGGAAAATATATGATTAATTGGCCCATAAAAGGCAATGATTATTATGCTAATGTAGTCGAAGCATCAAAAGAGGCTAGAATCGCAGCTTATAATGAAGCAAAAAATAAAACACTTCAATTCGTTTATTATATTCAGCATGAACTCGGTTATAAAAATTTAGGTCTTGCTGATGACGAATTCCCAACAACAGATAGGTTACCCTTAATGCCTTATCATAGGGAAGGTAGAAGAATAGAAGGATTGGTGCGTTTAAATGTGAATCATATTTTAAAACCCTATGATTTTAGTTTGTACCGCACAGGCATTGCAGTAGGCGATTATCCAATTGACCATCATCATAAGGAACGACCTGATGCCCCAGAAATTGACTTTCCACCAGTCCCTTCTTTTAGCATTCCACTAGGGGCATTGATTCCTAAAAACATACCCAATTTAATTGTGGCAGATAAGGCTATATCGGTCACTAATATTGTGAATGGTGCATCGCGTCTGCAACCTGTCATTATTCAAATTGGACAAGTGGCAGGTTTATTAGCAGCTATGGCTGTGGAAAATCAATCTACGCCAGAGCAAGTTAATATTCGGCAATTACAGGAGCGACTACTATCAGCCAATGGCTATTTGATGCCTTTCATAGATGTTAAACCAGATAGTCCTTATTTTCAGCATATTCAAAAAATTGGTGCAACAGGTATTTTGAAAGGCAAAGGTATTCCTTACAAGTGGGCAAACCAAACTTGGTTTTATCCTGATAGCACAATAACAGAAGATAAGTTTGTAACAGGATTAAGTGTTTATGCTAACAGAAATCTAATAACCCAAAATGAAAATATACTTACTTTAGAAAGGGCAATTACCATCATACATCAGACAGCTCAACTTCGCGAAATTTTTAATAACCTATCATTAGAAGACTTTAAAACCAAGATAAAAGATAAATGGGAAAACGAATGGAAACTCGGTGATTTTGATAGTCGAACCTTTATTACAAAGGCTGAATTGGCTGTGATGCTAGATGAGTGTACAACTTTTTGGGAAAAACAAATTGATTTTCTAGGAGAATTTAAAAACGATTAAGACCTTGTTTAAAAATTTTCTTTAGGTGAAAAACAGGTTTATAAACTACTAGTTTTCAGTAATTAAAAATTTAAATATGCTCTAAACTATAAAACAGACCAATCAATTCTATCTGCTAATTCATAACCTTCTAAGCGATTTTGATAATAATAAAGTAGAGAAAAACTTTGGCTTACTATCTTTCCTTTATGAATTTTTAGTGGTTTGGTTGCATGATAAGCGCCTAATTTTTTTAAACCATCTTTAAGCAGCAAAGCGCTCTGATTTCTTATAGCATCAGTTAATTGGATTTCCTCTTGTTCTTCCATTTTAACTAAAACACTTTGGAGTTGGCTTAGTAAGCCAATTAATTTTCGCTTTGAAAATTCAAAAGACTTGCAAGGCAAACGCAAAATACCATAAAGGTCAAGTTCTGGATGTTCATGGCGCAACAAATTAAAAGCAGCGAAAGCTACTAAATGGCTAGAAAGCACTAGATTATCTTTTTTGTAGCGCTCTACTATCTTATCTGCTAAATTTTTAGTGTAAACGGATTCGCGTTGTGTATCTTGATTAATTTCATCAAAATGAGTAAAATAATCACATAAGTTTACTTTTTGTCCTGTTTTCCCGTAGCTATTGCCCTCTTTATCCACAAAGTTACCCATTACATCTAACGGCTTGCCGAACGCTACTACGATTTCATTAGAAGTCCAAAAAAGTGTCCAAGCAAACTGTATAAATTTACGGACACTATTGGATTTATCTTTTGATTTTAGATAAAGTTCTTTACCTGTCTGTTTTAGATGACTTTCCACCAAAAACTTACCTTCTAACACAAAATGATAACCTAAAATGGCGGGAACAATAAATATTTTATCTTCTTTACCTTCTTGATAATTAGCTCTTTGTGCCTCTATTAGTGTGCCAAGTAATCCCAATTTTAATTTTGACTCCAACATTCCCGACCTCGACCTTGTACCACCTGGAAAAAAAATGGAATTTACACCTCTCCTAGTTGCTAGATAGGACATGGCTTTTAATGTTTCCAAATAAATAGGATTCTTTTTTCTTCTATCCACCCGATAAGCACCTATTCGATTCATAAAATAGGCTGCTACTCCAGAATTATATAAATTTAAGCCAGCACCATAGGAAAAGACAGGTAGTCCTGCAATTCCATCCAAAACATAACCAATGAGTACAGAATCTATATTACTAAAATGAGTGGGTAATACAACAACAGTACCTTTTTGCATCAAACTCCTCATCGTTTCTACATCGCCTGTTGCTTTTAAGTGGTCATATAAACGATAGCGTGTTTTCCAGATTTTTCCATTGACAGCGTTCAATAATCGCGAAAAAAATTTGGTCAAAAACCAGCGAGCAAATAAAAAAATACGTTTACTAAAAGTACCTACAATTTCTTCTGCATAGCGGTTTATAATTTCTCTTAACAGCCCTTCATTTACTTCTCTAGCCTTGACAGGGTCTTGGTCTAAAGATTTTTTAATTAATTCACTTCCTATTCTGCCCCAAAATTTTGGTTCATCAGCAGGATCAACTTTCCAACGTTCGTTTTTAATTCTATTTTTCTCTTGATAAAGTGTCTTAGCAATAATATCCTCAAGGTCGTTATTTTTACTCGTAATCCGTTCAAAGACGAACTGTTCAATATCTTTTACAAATTGTGCTCTATCGGCATGTAATTTATAAATAGGCCAGTCTTCGATTTCAGGATAGAGTTGCGAATAGGTTTCTTTGTGTTTTTTATTTTTTTTAATGCTTACTATTTGTTGATTGTCCTCTAATAATGTAGTGGATTTCATGTTGTTTTCATTTAAGTTCCGCTAAAATAGTATCTAATTGTTGTTCTATCGCAATTTGTTTTTTTTCTAAAAAATCAATTTGTTGATGTTCTAGTTCCAAATGACGATCGAATTCTAAGAAATTACCATCTATTTTTTGACTAATATTTTCGACATAAGTTTTAAGCTTCTCTGTAATTTCTTTATTGATTTTCTCACGTCCACTAGCTACTTCTTTTTTATAACCGCTTATAGCTTTCCTGCGTTTCAGGGAAGTAGAAATACCTGCAAAAAGAAGACCAACAGTAGTGATAACCCCTCCTGTAATATCAAAAATAGCACCTTGAGTAACCGCCGCCAAAATAGCACCAATTACAGCAATACCACTACCAGACATTAAGTTAGTCTCAAAATTTCTGCGGTCAGGAAATAAATTATCATCCTTAAAATTGTCTGTCTGGTTCATGAATTTAGAAAAAGTTTCTTGTAATTCCTTGAGTACATTACTTCTCTTTTCAGCTATATCGGCAAAAATATCATGGTTATTTTTTAAAATGGTTTGACTATTTTGGATTTTTAAATCTATCATTTTTGCCATTTGTTGGATACTATCGGCAAGATCATTGATGCTGCTGTTTAATTTTAAATTTAACTCCGCATTTAAGTCTTTTTCTAAGTCTTTAGCTAATTGTTCTAACCACTCTTTCGCAGATGATTTTTTGTCGAAAATAGAGGCAAAAGACCTACGTATCAAAGGTAAAAAATTCAGTCCAGCACTAAGTTCCTGCTCCTTTTCGCTAGTAATTCTATTGTAGCCAGCTATCAAGTTCTCTACTAATATCTCTACTTGGTTGTTTGATTTTACTGCCTGTTGGTGTAATGTTTGTTTTACATCTTCTCTAAAAAGAACATCTGCTTGCCATTGCTGCTTTCTAACATCCAAACCTTTTAAAATTCGCTCATTAATATTAGATGAAAGATGAATACTATTTTGAAGTTTTAAAATAGGTGCTTTGCCACCTGTTATATTTTCTCGAATATATGATTTTACGGCTTCAAATCCACTGGCTTCCCGATAGCCTTCTATTTCTAGCTTTGCAGAGACCGAAAAAATAGAGGGGTTCGCAATTCCTTTCTTTTCTGCAAATTCTTTAACTCCTTTTTCGTTTATTTTTAGGTCTGCTTCAGGTACTAAATCCTTTTGCTGTAATATGAAAATTACTTTTTTTCGCCATTCTGAATGAATAAAATCAAAGAAAGCCCAAGAGGATTCTCGATAAGGATTTTTGGCTTCAAAAACAAATACAATTAAATCAGAGGCGGGCACGAAACGCTCTGTAATTTCTTGATGATTCGCCACAATGGTATTTGTACCTGGTGTATCCACAATGGCAATTTCTTTCAGAATATCAATAGGTTGATAAATTTTCTTTAAATACTCGTTGATAACAACTACCTCCTCGTGTTCGCCAAATATAATTTGCTGAATGGTGTCTGTCATGGGTTGCGGACCAACTTTGGTAATTTCCTTACCTGTATCAAGCAGCGCATTAATAAAACTACTTTTTCCAGCCTTCACTTCGCCTACAATCACAAACATAAAAGGTTCATTGATGCGCAATCGCAAATCGCTTACTGTTTGGGCTAGTTCCTTGTGTCCTATACTAATTGTTAGGTCATGTAGGTCTTTCACGATTTCGGCAATCCTAGTCTTGTACTGTTGTAAACGTTGATCGAGTATTCTAGTCATATTTGTATTGAGTTTTCAAGAATTAAGATACCCTGAGGTCCTGTACAGAAAAGTAAATCCAAGATACTTAAATTTGGAATAAAACTTTGTTTTTCTTCAAAAACTTGAGCATAAGCAATAGGGGAGAAATGAGTATCGTGCAATGACTGAGGTGAAATAAGATTTCGATAATCATGTATATTTTCGATTTCTTTATCGTAACTTAAAGTAAGATTTACAATGGTTTTTATATGATATAAATCCATAAACCATTTTAACAAATGTAGATTAAGATCAAATAAATATTTATAATTTTTTTTGTAGATTGAAGATAGTTCCTCTATGTAATCCTCGAAAAAAGGAGCATTTCCATAAGCAGTGTAAATACTCTTTAAATGGTATTTTTGCCAAGGTTCATTGTATGAAATCTTAACTTCTCGGATAGGCATTTGTTGATTCTTGCCTTTTTCTAAAGGAACGGAAAGCCTAAGTACCCCGTGAGTGGTGTTGATATGACATCTATTTCTGTAACTTCTCTTGATGTAATGTTCGTGCTGCTCCAACCAAATAGTAGGGTATTGGCATATTTTAGTGAAGTATTGAATACAAGGTAAGTAGTGAAGTTCTATTAATGCAGCTTTTTCTTGAATCATTTGTCGAATAAATTTACAATATAATCTTTTTTTAGCGTTTATTTGTTCTATGTGGAATTAGTCAGTGTGAAGAAAACAAAAAATTATTCAAAAACTAAAAAACATAAATCATGGCAGAAAGAACATCAAAAACAAAAGGTAATAGAGGCTTTTATTTTTTATTTGGAGCAACTGCTGGGGTAGTAGTTACTTATTTTCTAACTACTCAAGAAGGTAAGGCTTGGAGGAAGGAAACATCTAAAAGAGTTAAAGAATTTGGTCGCCGCTTGACTAATCAAGCACAAGAACAATTGGGCTATATTTCAGAGAATTTAGATAATACGCTTCAGAAAGGTCGCGAATATGCCAGCGAATTGAGCAACACGCTCAGAGGTACTATTGAAGATGTAGCAGATAATGCGAAGTCAACAGTAGAGAAAGTAGAAAATAGTTTTCAGCGTGGAATGCGAAAGGCTAAAGAGGAAATGGACGAACAGTTAGGAAGTAGTTTTAGAAATAATAATCGAAATTAATTATTAAACAAGAACATAGATTGATTTATGGAAAACAAAACCGACTTTCTTGAAGAGGTTGGTAAAGTAGTAGGTTACGGGCAAGAATATGCAAATACACAAATAGAACTACTAAAACTAGAATTTACGGAACGGCTCTCAAGTGCAGTAGCACTCGTTGTTGTTGCCATCTTATTGGGAAGCATTGCTGCTATTGTGTTTACATTACTAAATGTGGTACTTGGATTGTACTTAGGCAGCTTACTTAACAATTATATTCAAGCATTTATGATACTTGCTGGGGGGTATCTAATAATTGGTATTTTCCTTTTTTTATTACGCAAGCCTTTGCTTATTCGGCCTATTATTCTCAGTTTTTTCAAAAAATGATAAGTTTAGTCATTATTCTTTAAAGAACCTTAATTTTTATCATTGATTATGTGAAGTTTTGCTAAACTACAACTTCATCATTCTTTTTAAGTTGTTCTTTTTCAAATTCGTCCATAGTTACCACTCCTTCTGGTAAATCTAGTATAGGGTCTATATCATTGTCTTTGCCACCGTCGCGCCAGTCATCATCTTCGTTTGAATCGTCTTTAAAATCATTAATCATACGAAACAAACCGTATATGGATGCTGACAAACACACAGAAAAAATTAATATATAATCTGGACTAAATATGCTCATACTATTTTGAATTTATGATAGTTTAGCAATACGATATCGTTATTTATACAAGAATACTGTATTCAAATAGAATATTGTTTGTTTCATATAAAGCCAATTCAAGCCATATAAATGTGCAATGTTTTGGCGAGTAATTCAAGAGGTAGCATAAATTTTGACAAAAGAATGCCTAATCATATTATTTTGATTAGGCATTCTTTAAAAAAAGGACTAATTTAATAATTCATATATACCTGCAATACCTTGACCACCGCCAACGCAAGCAGTAACGATACCATATTTATCTCCTCTTCTTCTCATTTCATTGAAGAGTTGTGTAGAAAGTTTTGCGCCCGTACAGCCCAATGGATGCCCAAGTGCAATAGCACCACCATTGACATTCACAATGTCTGGATTTAAACCAACTTCTTGGATAACGGCTAATGCTTGAGTAGCAAAGGCTTCGTTTAATTCAACAAGGTCAATATCATTTAAACTCAACCCAGCCTGTTGTAAGGCTTTAGGAATAGCTACACAAGGTCCAATCCCCATGTAGAGTGGGTCAACGCCACCAACAGCACAAGAAACTAATCGAGCAATTGGTTGTAGGTTGAGTAATTTCACCATACGCTCGCTCATCACTAGCACAAAAGATGCTCCGTCAGAAGTTTGAGAAGAATTACCGGCAGTAACAACACCACCTTGAGCAAAGGCTGGTCGAAGACTACTCAACGCCTCTAAGGAAGTATCCTTGCGCACGCCTTCGTCCATTATTACTTTATGTGATTTTTCAACGCGCTTTCCATCTTTTACAAAGACTTCTGGCACTTCAATAGGCACAATTTCGTCGTTGAATTTACCTTCCTCAATAGCTTTTGCCGCCAGCGTATGTGAGCGCAATGCAAATTCATCTGCGCGATCTCTGGAAATCCTATACTTATCTGCAACTGCTTCGGCAGTAATGCCCATACTCACTACGTAGTCGGGTGTATCTTTTGCAACATTGTAGTTGGGTGCTAATTTATAGCCTGTCATTGGAATCATACTCATACTTTCTGCGCCGCCCGCGACAAATATCTCGCCCATACCTGCTTTTATTTTTGCGGTAGCAATGGCGATTGTTTCCAATCCAGAAGCACAATAGCGATTGACAGTTACACCTGGTACGGGCTTACCCAATGCTCGAAGAGAAATTTGGCGACCAATTTGTAATCCCTGTTCACCTTCAGGATTAGCACAGCCCACAATTAAATCATCCACCAAGTGTGGGTCAAGTTCTGGAGTTTGTCGTAGCAAGTGTTGAATAACATCCACAGCTAAGTCATCTGAGCGGTAATTCTTGAAGCCTCCTTTTTTGGCTCGTCCTACCGGAGACCGATATGCTTTAACGATATATGCGTCCATTGTTTTATTATTGTAAATCAACTGTTTAGGTTGAATGATTTTTAAAATTTAATTAATTACCTTCTTCAATTAATTGCGCAACGGTTTATTTGTTGTTAACATACTTTGTATGCGTTCCATTGTTTTAGGTTCTGCAACTAAGCTCAACATAGCTTCCCTTTCTAAATCTAACAAGTATTGCTCGCTCACTTGCTGCATTCCTGTAAGGTCGCCACCACAAAGCACATAAGCAATTTTGCGCGCAATTTTAATGTCATGCGCTGAAGCGTATTTACCTCTTTGCAACTCATTAGCTGCTGCATAAAGTGCGGCAATACCTGATCTTCCAAGTACATTAATGTCATTTCTCATCAGTGGCTGCACATAGTTATCCGCTAATTCCAACACTTTCTTTTTGGCTTCTGCAATGTTGCGTTGCACATTCAGCACCACGCTATCTTTAGTCTCCAACAAATACCCTTTATCAAAAGCCTCGTGCGCAGAAGTGGCAACGGCAGCCAGAGCGATTGTTCTGAATTTTTCAATAATCGTAGGAATCATTACATCGCCCTCTTTAAAAGAGTCGGATGCGCGTAAGGCAAACTCCTTCGTTCCGCCACCAGCAGGCAGAATACCAACACCTACTTCTACTAAACCTATGTAAGACTCAGCCGCCACAACAGCAGCATCGCAGTGCATAATGGTTTCACAACCTCCTCCAAACACGTAGCCTTGAGTAGCTGCTACTACGGGAATTGAAGAATAACGACAACGCATCGTTGTTTGCTGGAATAGGTGAATTGCCATATTTAATTCATCCCATTCTTGCTGATAGGCTAGTTGAGCCATCATCATTAGATTAGCACCTACTGAAAAATTAGTAGCATTGTTGCCAATAACTAAACCATTCCAGCCTTCTTCGGCTATTTCAATAGCTTTATTCATCCCACGCAGTACGCCTTCTCCCATAGAGTTTGCTTTGCTTCTGAACTCTAAATTCAATACGCCATCGCCAATATCGTGTAGTACCACTTCACTATTTTTGAACACGGGTGCTTGGTCGCGGTAATTATCCAAAATAATAAAGGCTTCTGTACCCGGAACTTTCTGATATTCTTTGGAAGCTACATCGTAGTAGTATCGTTGACCACCTGTCCTTTTATAAAAGGAAGTATGCCCTGCTGCCAACATTTCTTTCACCCAGTCAGCTATTTTTTCTTCGTGGGCTTCTGCCAATTTTATGCCTTCTGCCACACCAATAGCATCCCAATATTCAAATGGTCCCATTTCCCAAGCATAACCCGTGCGCATGGCATCATCAATACTATACAAAGCATCTGCAATTTCGGGAATCCTATTGGAAGAATATGCTAGCAAGCCAGCAAAGTAAGCTCTTAAAAATTCGCCACCTTGATCTTGCGCTTCCAGCATCGCTTTTACTCGGTGCGCACTTGAGTCAATTTGCTTCGCTGCCTTCAGGCTTGGAATGCTTGTTTTTTGGCTAGGCTCATATTCTAATGTTTGTAAGTTGAGTGCATAAATCACTCGCTCGCCTTTTTCGTTGCGCTGGTCTGTTTTTTTGTAAAATCCTTGCCCTGATTTATCCCCTAAGAAGTTATTTTCTAGCAAGAAATCAATATATTTTGGATTTGGCTTATGCTTTATTTTTGTAATATACTCATCGTCAGGTGCAGCACTTTTTACAAAATTTACTACTTTATCATTCGTGTCTAAACCCACCAAGTCTTGAAGGCGGAATGTCCCTGTTTTGGGACGAGCAATAGCTGGACCTGTCAACGCATCTACATCTTCAATGCGCAAGCCGTATCTATCGGTGAGTTCTAGTAAAAATACACCTGAATACACCCCAATTCTATTCGCAATAAATGCTGGTGTATCTTTACAAAGTACAGTTTGTTTCCCTAAATAAACATCGCCGTAGTGCATCAGAAAATCTACCACTTCTTTGGAAGTATTTTGGGTAGGAATGACTTCAAATAGGCGCATGTAACGCACTGGGTTGAAGAAGTGTGTCCCGCAAAAGTGTTTTTTGAAATCTTCGCTTCTATTTTCCGTCATTAAATGAATAGGAATACTGGAAGTGTTAGAACTGATGATCGTTCCTTGTTTGCGGTATTGCTCTATCCGTTCAAAAAGTTGCTTTTTGATGTCCAAGTTTTCGACTATCACCTCAATAATCCAATCACAGTCTTTGATTTTAGGTAAGTCATCTTCAAAATTACCTGTTGAGATTCGATGTGCAAAGTCGTTCTTGTAGAATGGTGCAGGTTTACCTTTCAGGGCTTTTTGTATAGCTCCGTCTGCAATGCTACTGCGGGCAGTTTTATCATTTTGCTTATGCTGGGGCAAATTTCTGGGCACAATATCAAGCAATAGTACCTCTAAGCCAATGTTGGCGAAGTGTGCAGCAATACCTGAACCCATGACGCCAGAGCCAAGAACTGCTACTTTTTTTATTCTCCTCATTTAATAGATGTTTAGTTAGGTTTGAGACAAACGAATACAATATCAGCGAATTTTCGCTACAAGAACAAATTTAGAAAAATAACTCGAAATCCAAGAGAAAGTTTGTCAAAAAGTTATTTAGTGTGCCTAAAGTTGCACTTTTTCTTTAGAATCTAATGGCAAGCGCTTTCAGCTGCTCGTAGAAGGGCATACACTCTTCTAAAAGAGGTAAAAGCTGCTTTGGTAGTTCTTCTGTTTTTTGGGTATATTGATCAAACCCACTGGATTGATGAACATTGTGATACCAATGTTTTGCCCATATACCATCTTCTGGTCTTGCACCTTTTTCCCAAGAAAGCATTCTTTTGGTGAATGGTATTCCAATTTGTTCGCAAAGCGTTTTAAGCACCTTTTCAGGGTGAAGTAACAAATATTTATTTTCTAGAACAACGAATTTTAAATTATTATCCTGTAAATAATGAAGCAATTCAATTTGTTTGGCGTAGCCAACGTCTTGTAGGGTTGGTGTTTCAATTTGATGAATAAAGGAAAGTAGCATTTCTTTCGGATGGCGCGTAAGCAACACATTTGTCATTTGATTCAGAAATGACCAGTCCAATTCTACCAAATGGTGTGCCATATTTTTGAAAAAAGCAATAGGGCGAGCATGGTTGCCGAGCATCATTCTTACTACTTTTTCACCGTCATTTTCCATATCAGCTATTATTTCATCTGCTCCTGGATGATAATTTTTGGCATCTGTTTTGGAAAGATAATGTGCGTAAAGCGGTTCATCATATACTACGGTGTCAGGTCGTTGCGCAAAGGCATACATTAATGCAGTGGATACATTGCGTGGGCTTGACCAAAGGCTGATAAGTCGTTGTGGTTCAGGCATTAGTTTGATATTTTTTTCACTTCAAAATCAATTAGTTCGTAGTACAGTTCGTGCAGGCTATGGGTCATTGTGCCGTATTCACCATTACCAATCGTTCGTCCATCAATTTTTACGACGGGTGTAATGCCTCCAAAAGTACCAGTTACAAAGGCTTCATCTGCTGAATATACATCAAACAAGGAGAAGTTTTTCTCAAAAACTGGAATATTATTTTGCCTACAAACCTCAATTACTGCACCTCTGGTAATCCCATTCATGCAATATTGTCCTGTTGAAGTCCAAACCTGATTATTTTTAATAATGAAAAAATTAGTTGCATTGCAAGTAGCTACAAAACCATGAATATCAAGCATTAGCGCTTCATCTGCGCCTGCTTCAATAGCTTGTAACAACGCCATTACTTCGTGCAACTTGCTATGACAATTCAAGCGAGGGTCGAGATAATCTGGCGAACCACGTCTAATAGTGGCTGTAAACAAAGTAATTCCTTTTTTTCTACTTACTTCATCTGCTTGTTTGTATTCTGGAATAATCACCAAATTTGGACCACTGATGGTCAAGCGAGGGTCTTGTGACGGTGTTTTCTTAGTACCTCGCGTGAGCATAAAACGTACATGTACTCCATCGTGCATATGATTCATAGCCAATGTCTTACGAATTTCATGCTCAAGTTGTTGTTTGGTCATATTCATTTTCATGCCAATCGTAGCAGCAGCAGAAAAAAGCCTATCCAAATGTTTGTCCAAAAAAACAAGTACGCCATTGTGCAATCGTACTGCCTCCCAGATGCCATCCCCAATCAAATAACCACTATCAAAAACGGAGATTTTTGCTTCGTTTCTAGGAAAAAACTCACCATTAATATAAATCAACACGTGTTCATTGCGCTGGTCGGGCAAAGCATTGTGTGTTCCGTGTACCATATAATATTAAGATATATGCTAATAATTTATTCCGTAGTTATATTCTTAATCAATATTTTATTGCCTGCTTGAAAAATCAGACCAAAAAACATAACTAAAAAGCATCCAATTAAGTTAAGCCACAAATAAGCGATTTTAACATATTCGTATTGGTCTAACGTAAAAATGGTAATAACAATCATTTCTGCTACAAGAGCAGCTAAAAAAACGGCATTGCCACCCACTTTTTTAAGGAAAAATGCTACGATGAAAATGCCTAAAATAGTACCATAAAAAATAGACCCAACAATATTTACCGCTTCAATTAGATTATCGAATAGGGAAGCAGTAGCTGCAAAAAGCAATGCAATAGCTCCCCATAAAATAGTGAATATCTTAGACATATTGAGGTAATGCTTATCTGTTTGATGTTTCACAAAAGAGCGCCGGTAGAGGTCAATAATAGAGGTAGTTGCTAAGGCATTTAATTCTGAAGAAGTAGAAGACATAGCAGCCGAGAAAATAACCGCTAGTAATAATCCTATTAACCCAACGGGCAAATATTTTGTAACGGCAGTAATGAAGATGTAATCGTCATCGTTTACCTCAGCTTTGGGGTTTTGTTTTTTGATGAGTTGTTTTACTTCTTGCCTTATGTTTTTATCCTCGTTAATCAGATTTTGTACTGCTTGCTGTGCTTGCTGAATGCTTTGTGTTTCATTTGACTTGGTGGCAGCAATTAAACTTCGAATAGCTATCTGTTTTTGGTCAAATACCATATTGTGTTCTATTTGTAATCTATTGAGTTCTTGCTGATAAGGCGAATTTTCTAGGTTTTTTATATTGGCAGTATTAAAATGAATGGGCGGATTGGTGAATTGAAAAAATACGAAAACTAAAATACCTACAAAAAGCACTAAAAACTGCATGGGTACTTTAATAATGCCGTTAAATAGTAACCCCAGTCGGCTTTCAGGAAGGGATTTACCCGAGAGGTAACGCTGTACTTGCGATTGGTCTGTTCCAAAATAAGAAAGGAACAAAAATACTCCGCCAATCATGCCTGTCCAAAAAGTATAGCGATTGGAGAGGTCAAAATCAAAATTCACGACTTCGAGTTTTCCCATTTTTCCAGCTACGCTTACTGCATCGCCAAAGGAAATATCATTCGGCATTTTAAAAACAATAATGATAGCTGCTAAAAGCATTCCAATTAAAATGACAATCATTTGCTGTTTTTGGGTTACACTGACTGCCTTTGTACCTCCCATAACCGTATAAATAATCACAAATACCCCCATTAAAAGAATGGTAATGTTCAAACTCCAACCAAAGATATTGGACAAGACAATAGATGGCGCATAAATAGTGATACCAGCCGCCATGCCTCTTTGCACCAAAAAAAGTATGGCTGTAAGTGTTCTTGTTTTGAGGTCAAAACGACTTTCCAAATATTCATATGCCGTATAGACATTAAGTTTATAGTAAATTGGTAAAACAAAAATGCAAAGAAGAATCATAGCAATAGGCATTCCGAAATAAAATTGCGCAAAGCCCATCCCGCTACTATATGCCTGTCCAGGTGTAGAAAGAAAAGTAACTGCACTGGCTTGAGTTGCCATAATAGAAAGCCCAATTGTCCACCAAGGGAGGTCTTTATCACCTAATAAGTAACTTTGTACATTATTTATATTTCTAGTTTTGAAGATACCATAAACTACTATTCCTAATAAGACAGCTAGCATGATGATCCAATCAATAACACTCATAAGTTGTTGGTTAGTCGTTATTTGTAAAACTCTGTAAAGAGATAAAATAGCGTTATGATAACAGCGTGAATGGCTAAAATGAGCCAGTATAAGCGATTCCAAGTTTTTAAAATAGGAGGGTTTTCTTTATCTGCTGAAGTAGATGATTTTGGCATTATATTTTGTTTTACAGCAAAGTTGGTAAATTTTATTTGAAGAAATAATATTTTTAAATAGTTGATGTAAATAAAATCATATTTTTTTTGAGTGAATAGCCAATGAAGCGATTTAGAGTTGTTATGCTTAAAGCAATTAGTTTGCCGAGTTGGACATTTCCAGTAATTTCATCAGTCCAGGTAAATTGTAATTGACCACGTAATAAGCTAGTATGCTCAACATAATAATGACAGCCAACAAAATGATATTGGAGCGGCGCGCTTGACTGGAGCGGAATGATCTTTCTGCTTGAGACCTACTACCTCTTGTTTTGAAAGCGCTTTGGATACGCATTTTTACTTCTTCTGTGGTCGCATCCCCGTTTTCCAAACTTTCAATGCGGCGTAATCTTTTTTGTAATTCTTCTTTTTCTAGGTCAAGAAATCGTGTTTTATATTCAAATCTATTAGGTTTAGGTATTTTAGTAAAGCGAAATGCTGCCATAGTAGTTAATTATTTTGTTGAATATAAGTATAAATACATCAATAAAAATAAAGTTCTTAAAACATAACTTTTTAATAACGTGAAAGGTTTTTTGAAATTAATTTGAAGCACCTAATGAAATGAGGAGCAGTTTAATTGACTGAATAATACATTTTTTTTGTTTATCAGTTTTTTCAGATGTAGTTTTGTCTTTTATTTTAGCTAGTAAATATGAGCGAATTAATAAAACACGAGTGCGGAGTAGCTGTGATTCGATTACTTCAGCCTTTAGAATATTACCAAGAAAAATATGGCACAGTCTTGTATGGTATGGACAGGTTGCGTTTGCTAATACAGAAGCAGCGCAATCGTGGGCAGGATGGTGCTGGAGTTGCTACGGTCAAGTTAGATATGCCACCTGGCAAGCAATATATTGATCGCATTCGCACGAATGGACCTAATTATCTTAACGATATTTTCGATCACATTTACAGTGGCTTCCTGAAAGGTACACCAGAGCAAAAATCTTCTACATCATGGATGAAGGATAATGCTCCTTTTTTGGGTGAACTTTTACTGGGGCATTTGCGCTATGGTACACATGGGCTGAATGCAAAAGAAAACTGCCACCCATTCCACCGCCGAAATAATTGGATGAGTAGAAATTTACTCTTAGCAGGTAATTTCAATTTAACAAACGTCGGAGAGTTATTTGACGAATTAACTGAACTTGGGCAATTTCCAGTAGAAAAAACAGATACGGTGACGATGCTCGAAAAAATAGGGCATTTCCTAGATGATGAAGTAGAGCGCATTCACACTTGGTACAAACCCGATGGCTTGAGCAATAGGGAAATCAATGAAAAAATAGCAGCAGAATTAAACATACAACGTTTGTTGACTAGGGCAAGTCGAGAATTTGATGGCGGGTACGTAATGGCGGGTTTGATAGGTCATGGAGATGCGTTTGTCATGCGTGATCCCAATGGTATTCGTCCAGCATTTTATTACCACGATGACGAAGTGGCAGTAGTGGCGTCTGAACGACCTGCTATACAAACAACTTTTGATGTTCATATTAGTCAAGTACATGAATTAAAGGAGGGACATGTACTAATCGTCAAAAAAGATGGTAGAATATCAGAAGTCCCTTTCACTACTCCAAAAACCCGCCATGCTTGTTCTTTTGAGCGTGTCTATTTTTCAAGAGGCTCGGATAGAGATATTTATATCGAACGAAAACGTCTAGGAGAAAATCTAGTAGAGCAAGTGCTGGAAGCTATTGACTATGATTTCGATAATACTATTTTTTCTTTCATTCCCAACACTGCTGAAACAGCTTTTTTAGGTTTACTCAAAGGCATAGAAAAACGTCTAAATAAAATAAAAGAAGAGCAAATTAGCCGTCTGGAACACCCAAGTAAAGAAGCATTAGCCACCATTTTGAGTCAAACGGTGCGCGTAGAGAAACTGGTAGTTAAGGATGAAAAACTTAGAACTTTTATTGCCGACAATGATGTTCGAGGGGACTTAGTTTCTCATGTTTACGACATTACTTATGGCATTGTTAGGAACGAAGTGGATACCTTAGTTTTACTAGACGATTCTATTGTGAGAGGTACTACTTTTAAAAATAGCATTTTAAAAATAGTTGCTCGACTACGCCCAAAGAAAATTATATTGGTGTCTTCTGCACCACAAATTCGCTATCCCGATTGCTATGGTATTGACATGGCAATTATCCATAAATTAGTTGCATTCAATGCTTTGATAGCATTGCTGGAAGAAAAAGGGAAGTCCTATTTATTGGAAGAAGTTTACGAACGATGTAAAGCACAAGAGGACTTGCCTAAAGAACAAGTAACTAATGAAGTAAAATTCCTTTATGAGCAATTTACTTATGAAGAAATCTCAGATAAAATTGGAGAAATTATTACGCCTAAAGATATTAAACCAGAAGTAAAACTAATTTTTCAAACTTTAGATGGTTTGAGAAGTGCCTGCCCAAATAATAATGGTGATTGGTATTTTTCTGGGGATTATCCAACACCTGGTGGCAATAAGGTAGTCAATCAGTCTTTTATCAATTACATGGAGCATAATGAGGTGAGAGCTTACTAGCTTTAAATAAGCATCGGTTTTCACCATTCGATTAATACTCATTCTTGTAGTTTAGTTTAGTTTATGTATTTTGCAAATACTTTATCAATCGTATTCGCTAATTTATAATCTTGGTCTGTAACAACGTTACCCGCATCATGCGTACTCAAGCGAATTTCAACTGTATTATAAACATTGTACCAATTTGGATGATGGTTTTGAAGTTCTGCATGAAATGCTACTTCTGTCATAAAGGAAAAGGCTTCTATAAAGTTTTTGAACTTAAAAGAAGCCTGTAATTGATTGTCCTTTTCTTGCCACATATTATTACTATTTTGATGGGTTTGTCAATATAGCGAGGACTTATTTTTCACAAATTAGCTTAAGATAACTACTTTTTCCTCCCTCTCTTCTTATTATTATTGTTATTGTTTCTATTTCTACTATTGTTGTTGTTGCTATTGCTATTATTTCTTGAGTTGCTATTATTGAGGTTAACCCGCTGTTTTTTTCGATTGGCATTCGCAAGCGTATCCAAAGATGTTTCTTCATTTACTTGCAATCTCCCACTGGAAAGTGTATTTAAATCCTCAATAATAATTTTATCACTCACATAATGTTCTCTATTCCAAGTTTTGTAAGCCAATTTCATATAATTGGCAATTACTTCCACGAAACCATCTCTAATTGGTCCATCTTCCATTTGCATCGCTTTGTTCACTAATTTTTGTACATTGTACCCGTAGTGTTTAAACTTTGCTTCGTATTGAGGATAATCCACAATTTCGGGCTTCTTATGCTCATCGGCTGGGGTAGGTATTTTACCCATCGGAGTATCTACATCCAAATTATATTGTGCTATTCTGAAGACGTGTCTCCATAAACGCTCTCTATAATCATCAAGATTTTTATTCTGTGACGACATTTGCATCATCAAATCGACAATTTTTTCAATAAAAAGCTGCCTTTCTTCTTTATTTTCAATAGTTCTGGCGTGGCGAATAAGTCTTTGTACATTCCTGCCATACTCTGAAATCACTAATTGAGGGCGAGTGGAATTGTATTCCATCTCAGCGGTTACATTCGTTTTCAATCTTTATATTCTTATTAATCCTCATCTGAAGCGTACTTGTTAGCTAGAATAATGGAGGACGAGATTTAGAAAAAATATTTATTTACACGGAAAGCCGCATATGGTATTTAGATTCTGTTTTAACGATAAAGCAGAAGATATATTAATCAATACAAACTAACTTTCTTAAATATGTGCAAATATAAAGATTTATTTTTAGAAATCAAATTTTTGTAAACACTAAAGTCAATTTAGCCTTGTTTTTTTGATAATTTTGCGTACCAATAATCGTTCTTGATGCTCTATCCAACTTTGATAACTCTTGGGCAAATACAAATTCAACATCGGCTGGTGGAGCGGCTTGTAAAATGAGTTCATTAGGTACTTCACCATTAATCATCTTCTGAAAAATAGAGGAAATATTGATGGCATAGGATTGGCTTGAATTTTCTACTGGTGATTTAGTAATTAAATTTCCACCAAATATTCGACCAATATTTGTAGAGGCTCGTGCAGCCAATTCAAAGTCATCAATTAGTCGCAGTCCTCTTAAGAAAATACGTTGATTGAATAAAATAGCTTCTCGTTCGCTTACCCTTTTCAAAGCAATAATCTGTTCGCTTGGTGTAAAAACATCAGATTTTCCTTCAGGTAATTCTATCACGGGTAATTCCAAGATAGCTTGATTAACGATTAGTCCTTTCAAGTCAGCAATATTTGGAAAGGTGATTTTAATGTTTGTGCCAGTCATGCCCTGCAGGAAAGCTAATTCTTGTTTGTCCGCTTCTCCTTCTAAAGCAGCTTGCACTCGTGTCCCCGTGTAGTTATGTTTGAAATTTACTAATTTAGTTGTTCTAATTCCTCTTGAAGAGGTAAAAGGGAAAAAGTAATCTCTTGTTCGGCTAGCATCCAAATCAAAAGGGGCAATAGTGTCATAAATCATATGAACACCAGCGTTTAGGTCATTCAAATTAAAGGAAATTATTCCTTTTGTAGGTGTTTTCATGCGGATATGTAACCCGTTGAAAAAATCTATGAATGTAGAATCATTGGCATAAGTAGCGGTATCTAGTTGGAGTAATAAATTGCCAAAGGCTTCATTTAGCGGTACTTGCAAATAATTAACACTTGCTGTTTGTGAAACACTGGCTAGATAGGTTGAGTTTCGAGTTCGTGGTCTTGGTTGAAAAGTTAATTCTCCAAGAGGTCGTTCCTCTAATATTTTAAAAGTTTGATTAGAGAAATAAGTGATGTTTCTATTCATCCGTTCTTGTACTCTAAATACTTCTATGGTGTAAGTTTCTGTGGTGTCTCCATATACAGCATCTGCTCTGTAAGGCAGCAATAAGTAGATGGCACGTACTTCAAAGCCCGGACTTGCTTGCGCAAAGATTGGACGATTAATGCCTAAGGCTAATTCTGAAAAAATACTTGCGCTAGTGTTACCAAAAATAGGATCAGCCATTTCGCCACAAAAGTAGTTGTTCAACCTTAGAATCGGAGAAAAAACTTCAAGTATATCTCCAGGAACAGTGCTTAAAGTAATTGGAATATCCTCTCTTACTTGCACATCAACTTGGTCATTTTCAACTACTTCAAGCCCTATTATAGAAGAATCATTGCATGCGTTGAATATGAGAAGCGACAATAGGGCAAAAAATAAAGTCAGGTGATAATTCATGTATTGCTTAGTTTGTTTAACTTATGGGTATTGGTCTGTTGTATTCCAATGTGCCGCAAAAGTAGAAAAGAGTTGTATGGAAGTGTAAGAAAGCGTTGTGAAAATAAATGAGGAATTTAACCATAGGGTAAAGAAAAACTACTGATGTCTTCTTTTTAAGTGGTTGTAGCAAAATTGGATTTCAATTTTTACTACAACCACTTCTTATTAAGATTCTGTCTCTACTTTTTCCTCTAGTAAAGTATGGTAAAAATTAATATAATTATCAAATGAAGATTCCGCCTCTTGGAAAGTCATTACTGCTTTTCCTAAAGTTTGGATAGCTTCCTGTTGCGATTCTGCTGTAAGTTCATCGCCGATAACGATTGCATCAGAAAATTCTATTGCTCCAGCGTGTAAACTAACGGTGCTGCCATTTTGATAAGCCTTTAAATCTTCAGCTTCTAAATTATTGATAGAGGCTTTCTCGCTAAACTCTTCGGGAAAAGAGGCTTCCATAGTTTGGTTGTAGATGGAATACACCACCTTTGCATTTTGAAATAACGGATCGTGATGATAAGCTGTCTTTACATAAAGTGGCAACAAACTTGTCATCCAGCCGTGACAGTGCACAATATCAGGTGCCCAGCCAAATTTCTTTACTGTTTCCAACACGCCTTTGCAAAAGAAAATCATTCGATCAGCATTATCGTCGAAAGGTACTCCTTGCTCATCTTCAAACATTTGCCTTCGCTTGAAAAAATCATCGTTATCAAGGAAATAAATTTGCATCCTAGCTCCCGGCAAAGAAGCCACTTTGATAATTAGTGGAAAGTCATCGTCATCAACAATAATGTTCATACCCGAGAGTCGAACAACTTCATGAAGGCGATGCCTTCTTTCGTTGATGGTACCATATCGAGGCATCAGCACTCGAATTTCCATTCCTTCGTCTTGTATTTGTTGAGATAATTTTCGAGCAATCGCAGAAATTTCAGTAAGCTCAGTATAAGGATCCATTTCCTGCGTTACAATCAGCACTTTTTTTTTGCTCATAGAACGAGTTTAACTTTTAGTGTTATCGTAATGGTTAAGTTAAAGCAACCTGTCATTACAAATTAGTTGATAAAATTTATGTTTTGGTTTTCTAGCCATGCTGATGAACAGTTGGCAAATGCTTTTTTGAATACTCCTGTTTTTTAGCTAACTTTTTTTGTCTTAAGCAAAGTAGAAGTTTTAATAGCATTGCTTGCCAAAGCAAAAACATTTGCAAAGATAATAAAAAAAATAACTAATTGTGTAAAGATGTGAAACAGCCTACTATATTTGCGCTTCATTTTTCAATGATAATTTGTGTTCATTCTTTTTATAGATGCACAAATACTAAAATTACAAACATCCTAAAGCGTTGCTTATGCTCGTTTTCAGAACTGTAGCTGAATTGAATGCCCATCTTGAAAAAGCCAAATTGTTCGATTACACTATTGGTTTTATTCCCACCATGGGTGCATTACACGAAGGGCATATGTCGCTTGTTAAATGTTCAAAGTTAAATAAGGATTATACGATTTGCAGTATTTTTGTTAATCCAATACAGTTCAATAATCCTCTTGATTTAGAGCGTTATCCTAAAACAGAAGAAGCCGATTTGGCACTATTAGAAGCAGCAAAAATAGATGTTGTATTCTTGCCCTCAGTGCAAGAGATCTATCCAAGTAATGATTTACCTATACCCAACTTTCACTTTGGGCAATTAACGCAAGTGATGGAAGGCGCATTTCGTCCGGGTCATTTCGATGGCGTTATTAAAGTAATGTATCGCCTTTTAAGTATCGTTAAACCTAAGCGTTTGTATATGGGCTTGAAAGATTTTCAGCAACAAATTATCATTGGTAAAATGCTGGAACAAATGGAATATCCAATTCATTTAATTCCTTGTGAAACTACGCGCGATATTGACGGTCTAGCGTTAAGTTCGCGAAATAGTTTGCTTACTCCTGCTCAAAGAAAAGTTGCCCCCATTTTATATAAAATCCTAAAAGAGGTAAAAAGTAGGGCAAAACAAGTACCACTTGGCGAGCTAAAACATTTAGTTAATTTTAAGTTAACTGCTTCAGGTTTTAAAGTAGATTATTTTGAGGTAGTTAACACACAAACATTAATACCCGTTCAATCGTTTGAGGATGCACCTTCAATAGTGGCTTGTGTAGCAGCATATCTAGGAGATATTCGTTTGATAGACAATATTTTATTGAAATAAGTACCGACTTTTTAGCCACATAGTTGTTTGTCAATATGAATAATATTTTTCCTTTTGATAGCAGTGTCCAAAAACATTATTTTGCGTCAAACAATAAAATTTATGTTAATACAGAGATTTAAGTCCAAGATACATCGTGCAACAGTTACAGAGGCAAATTTGAACTACGAGGGGAGCATCACGATTGACGAAGCACTTATGGAGGCAGCAAACATATTGGAAGGCGAGCGTGTACAAATCGTGAATAACAATAACGGCGCACGTTTTGAAACTTATGTGATTAGAGGAGTGCGCAATTCTGGTATTATTTGCCTGAACGGTGCTGCCGCCCGAAAGGTACAAATTGGTGATATTATTATTATCATTTCTTATGCTTTTATGAGTATGGAAGAAGCAAAACTATTCCAACCTATTACAGTTTATCCCGACCAAAATAATTTTATTTATCCAAGGAACTGGTAACGTTACCTTCATCCTTTTTATTCAGATAAGCAAATGCAAGTAAAACAAGTTCTTTCTAACCTGCTAAAAGCATTATTATTTGCTGGTATTGGTTTCTCTATTTTATACTTGCTCTATAATAAGCAAAATGCCGACTATCAAGTTTACTGTAGAGAAGAAGGAATTAGTGTTACGGATTGTAATTTGCTGAAAAAAATATGGAGTGATTTTAAATCTGTCAATTTCTTTTGGATTGGAGTGGTTTTTATTGCATTTGGTATTAGCAACGTCAGTCGGACTCTGCGTTGGCAGATGCTTTTACGCGCATTAGGGCATCAAACTCGCTTTATCAATGGTTTTCTTACGATTATGTTAGGCTATTTCGCAAACTTAGGTTTCCCCAGAATTGGCGAAGTCATTAGAGCGGGAACACTTTCCCGTTATGAGAAAATTCCAGTAGAAAAGACGATTGGCACAGTTGTCGTGGATAGAATGATGGATTTACTGCTCCTTCTCTTTGTAATTGGATTAGCATTCATTTTTGCCTTCAGCACTCTTTGGAGCTACCTTTCTGAAAATGCTACGTTCGATATCAGCACTTTTTCTTTTACTAAATTTTTCTTCGTAGTCGGCGTTGGTACTTTTGGTATTATTGGTATTTTAGTGCTAAGAGAACGAATCGTAAGCAGCAAATTTGGTCAAAAAATAGGTAATCTATTAAAAGGTTTTTTAGAAGGAATCCAGACTATTCGGAAACTAGATCGTCCTTTTTTGTTTGTTCTACATAGCCTTAATATCTGGTTGATGTATTACTTAATGACTTATCTCGCTTTTTTTTCATTTGCTCCAACCAGTCATTTAACCCCAGTAGTAGGCTTAATGGTTATGGTGTTTGGCGCTTTAGGCGTAGCACTGCCTTCACCCGGCGGTATGGGCGCATATCAGGGTTTAGTTATGGTAGCTTTAGGAATGTATGGAGTAGCACAAAGCGATGGCTTTTCTTTTGCCAATATTCTGTTTTTTTCTGTTCAAATAGGTTGCAATGTTATTTTTGGTATTATTGCCCTCATTTTTTTACCCATTATTAATAGAGATAGAGGTAAAAAGATTTAAGTCGTTAATAGTAAAGCAATTAGATAGTCTGCTAATAATATAAGAATATCGCTAAACACCACAGCTCTAGTGCTGGCTTTGCCCAATTCTATGCTTCCACCTCCCACATAATAACCTTGAAAACAGGAAACAGTAACAATTATAAAAGCGAAAACAAATGCTTTTACGAACATCATAAAAACAAAAAAGCTATCAAAAAAAGACCGCAATCCTTGAATATACTCTGAATCAGTTAGGATGCCTGTCGGTACAGAAGAAAGATAACCACCAATAGGAATGATGAAACAAGAAAACGCTACCAAAATTGGGATAACTATCAAGGCAGCTACTAATTTAGGTAGAATTAAATAAGCGGCTGTATTTACGCCCATGATTTCCATAGCATCAATATGCTCTTTTTGGCGCATTCCGCCAATTTCTGCTGCCATGTTTGACCCTACCTTTCCCGCTAATACAAGGCAGGTAATAGTTGGTGCCATTTCAATGATGGCAATATCTCTCACAATATACCCAATATACCACATCGGTACAAAAGAACTAGAAAGCTGATAGGCAAATTGTACAGCAGTAACTGCACCAATAAAAATGGAAATAATACCAACGATTACTAAAGAACCTATGCCTATATCATTCATTTGACGCATGGTTTCTTTGTAGTACATTGAAAGATTCTCTGGACGCGCAATGACATTGCGCATCATTAAAATATATTTGCCAAAGTAATGTACAAAATTAAGATTCATGTAGCAAAAATAAGAAAAAAAGATTAAATCATTTGATTTTACTATTTTTACTTGACGGCTTTATGACACAGAGAAAATCATGGTTTAGTATTTACTAAAACGAAAAACAAACAATGAAATATTACCTTTATTTATGGCTTTTGAGTGCCATTTTATCATGTTCTTCAAAAGAAAACGAACATACAGTGGCTCAAGAAATAATAACTTCGCCCATTAGAAACTGGAGTTTAGACCTAACAGAAATTATACCTATCGAAAAGGAAAAGCTACAACGCTTGCTCATTCAAAATGATGCTTATTTCAAGAAAGACAAGCAGTATCAAGTCATTTCTTTACATTATTTACTACAAAAATACCTGCTTTCTAATAACATAGATACCACAGATGCTATTTTAGTTTTTGAATGTGTGGATGGTTATAAACCCACTATGCCTTTGCGATTAGTGCTTGAACACAGTGGTTTTGTTGCTGTAAAGGACGAAGCAGCTCAACCTAATCAAAATTGGACTATCGAGGTAAAAGATAAATTTACACCATATTATTTAGTTTGGACTTTTGATGCAACCCATAAAGCAAGAGAAAATGAACTAGCGTGGCCCTACGGCTTGTACAAAATATCGCTTAGTTACTTTTCAGAAGAATACGCTGCTGCTTTTCCAAAGGAACATCCCGAATTTATGGAAGGATTCAATTTATTCAAATCGAATTGCATGAAGTGTCATTCCATAAATAAAGTAGGTGGTAGCTTAGGTCCTGAATTAAACTATCCTAAAAATATCACAGAATATTGGAGTACAGAAGATATATGGCAATTCATTAAATCGCCACAATCGTATCGTTACAAAAGCCAAATGCCACCTATGGAAAAGCTAGAAAAAGCTGATTTTGAACTAATTATAAATTACATTGTGCATATGAAAGATAACAAAATAAATGATTAAATTAGTCATGCTAACTCAAAAGTGATAGCAATACTTTCGTTTTAAAACAAATTACTATTAAATTAATTAATTTTAAAATATCCTATTGTTGTTTTTTTTATTTTAGTAAAAAATATTTTATCTATGTATTGGTACGGAATAAAAAAAATATAAATTTGTGTGACTAATCAGTTTACGTTAATGTAAATTGATAGTCTAATTTATTGATAAACAAACTAATATTGACGTATGAAGAAACTATTCTTATTGATGTTTTGCTTCAGCTTGACTACTTTTATG
The DNA here is from genome assembly GCA_937944245.1 of uncultured Saprospiraceae bacterium. Taxonomy (GTDB): domain Bacteria; phylum Bacteroidota; class Bacteroidia; order Chitinophagales; family Saprospiraceae; genus JAAUTG01. The sequence goes on from CALDYY010000126.1 coordinate 29,172, forward strand.
ATAGCACAAACAGTGTCTGGGAAAGTAACTGGTAAAGATGGCGAACCACTCATCGGCGCTAGCGTCCTTGTTGCAGGTACTTCCACAGGTACAGTAACAGACATTGATGGTACTTACTCCATTAATGTTGGCAGTGGTATAGCACTTGTTTTTAGTTACACTGGGTACACAACCCAAACCATCGAAATCAATAACCAATCGGTTATTAACGTCATCCTATCTGAGGGATTGGCATTGGAAGAAGTTGTTGTTACTGCATTGGGGATTTCGAGAGAGAAAAGAAATTTAACTTATGCTACACAGAATGTTAATACAGAAGAACTTTCTCAGGCGAGAGAATTAAACGTTATTAACTCGCTTTCAGGAAAAGTAGCAGGTCTTTCAATTAGTCCTTCAGGTTCAGGGGTAGGTGCACCTTCGCGGGTTATCTTACGTGGAAATCGCTCCATTGCTGGGGATAGTCAACCGCTCTATGTTGTGGACGGTGTTCCTATCATTGGAGATATTACAGACATCAATCCTGATGACATTGCTTCCATTTCTGTATTAAAAGGACCTAATGCTGCGGCACTTTATGGAAACCGTGCCAATAACGGAGCAATTATCATAGAGACTAAACGAGGACAAATAGGCGACACAAAAGTGAGTTTAAGTACTACTCTTACTGCAAGCCAGCCGATTATTTTAACTGATTATCAGCAAGAATACTCACAAGGCAATAATGGGCAGTATGCACCTAATTCGGAGCAAGCGTGGGGTCCGCGTATGAATGGACAATCTGTACCACATTGGTCAAATAATCCAAATTTCCCAACCAAAACTTATAATTTATCTGCACAACCAGATAACGTAAGTGATTTTTTTCAAACGGGTTATAATTCCGCAACTAGCCTTGCTATTAGTGGTGGTACAGAAAAAGCTCAGACCTATTTTTCCTATACTTTCACAGATGCAGCCGGTATTGTTCCCAACAACAACCTTCGCCGACACAACATCAATGCGAGAGTAAGTAACAAAATAGGTAGTCGCTTAACCTTGGATGCTAAAGTTACTTACATCCGAGAGGATATTGATAATGAACTACCTCAAGGCGAAAGTTTTGACAATCCTGTTCGTCATGCTTTAAGATTACCACCCAACATTAGAACGGAAGATGTTTCTATTTTTGAATTTACAAACCCTGCTGGCGAAAACCGTCAACACT
>CALDYY010000127.1 GCA_937944245.1 uncultured Saprospiraceae bacterium
CCACTTCATCGCAACCAGAAACAATTTTTAATATTTTAGTGAGGGTGCGTACTTTATCGCCTGGCACTATCCGCTCTGGCGAATACCCCAATTTGAAATCAGCCCCCATTTTTAAACCAGAATGAGCTTCTAAAATTGGAAGGCAATCGTCTTCTGTGCATCCAGGATATACCGTGGATTCATACACTACATAGTCGCCTTTTTTTAAAGCCTTCCCCACACTCTCAGATGCTTTTTTCAATGGCGTAAGGTTCGGCACTTTATATTCATCTACGTTAGTTGGTACACTTATTATGTGAAAATGTGCCTTTCTTAAGTCTTCAGGGTTGTTTGTAAATTCTATATCTGTATCTTCAAAAGCACTGTTATCCAATTCTTTGGAAGGATCTATTTGATTCCTCATCATTTCCACTCTCGCTTCGTTGATGTCAAACCCGATAACACTAAAGTGGCGTGCAAATTCCAAAGCTAATGGCAAACCTACATATCCCAAGCCCGTAACCGATATTTTCTTTTTTTTCTCGAGTAGGTCTTGGTACATGGTTGAATTGTGAATTTTGAATTCTGCGTTTTGGAGTATTGGGGATTAAGTATTTGACGTTAATAAAATTGTTGCTCGGACAATTTAGGACGTTAGACTTTAAAATACTTCCCCTACAATTATGCTTAGTCCTTTGATGACATTGCTTTCTATTTTATCTCCTGCCACAAAAGGGAGACTGCTTTGGTATTTACCTGCTGTTGTGAGCGTGTAAAGCAATACAAACTCATGTTCAGGGTCAATTAACCAATATTCAGGAATGCCAGCAGCCTGATAAATATTCAATTTGTCTCGCATTTCGCGTTTGGTATTGCCAGGAGAAAGGATTTCCATTACCACATCAGGTGCACCTAGACAACCATGTTTGTCTAACTTACTTTCATCACACACTATTGTAATATCAGGTTGCACAACTGTATTTATTTTATCTGCTGTGGTTGCATCGGCAGAAAGTGGTAACCGTACGTCAAAAGGTGCATGAAATACTTGACAAGGTTTTCCTTTAATGTGATTACCAATAATTAAAAATAAGCGACCTGAAACTTGTTGATGTTTGAGATTAGGCGCAGGGGACATTTTGATAGCCCAACCTTTTAACAATTCTACTCGCTCTTGGAACGACCATGTTAAGTAGTCAGCGTAAGTGTATGTTTTACTTAAATCAAGTTGACTAAAAGATAGCATTGTAGTTGTCTTTTATATCACCATTCCTGCTCCAACCGTATTATTGGTGGCTTCATCAATTAAAATGATGCTGCCAGTAGTGCGGTTGCGGTAGTATTTATCTACAAATAAGGGCTTTGTGGTGCGTAGCACAATTCTAGCAATGTCGTTCATACGGATATTACGGTCTTCTAAATTTCTATGCAAGCTATTGATATCCAACTTATAGCGAACATCCTTCACAACACATCTGGCTTCTTGTGTAGTGTGCATGATGGTATATTTGCCATTAGGCTGTAATGGTCGTTCGCTGAACCAGCAAATCATTACCTCCAAGTCTTGTGTTACTTCTGGCGTGTTGTTGACGCGCACTATCATGTCGCCTCTACTTAAGTCGTAGTCATCTTCGATATGTACCGTTACGGACATGGGGGGGAAAGCTTCTTCTAATTCACCGTCGTAAGTATCAATTTTAGCAATCTTGGTCGTAAATCCCGAAGGTAGCAACATTACTTCATCGCCTTTTTTAAATATACCGCCCGCAACTCGACCTGCATAGCCTCGATAGTCGTGGTATTCATCGCTGTAAGGGCGCACCACATATTGGATGGGAAATCGAGCGTCAATCAAATTATGATCGCTACCAATATGTACATTTTCTAAGTAATACATTAGCGTTGAACCCTCATACCAAGCCATATTAGTCGAACGGTTGACCACGTTGTCGCCGTTGAGTGCCGAAATAGGAATAAAGTGTACATCGGCTACATCTAATTTAGACGCAAATCCTTCGAAGTCTTCCTTGATTTCTTCATAAACTTTTTCACTGTATCCCACCAAATCCATTTTGTTAATACAAATAACTAAGTGCGGAATCTGCAACAGCGAAGCAATAATAGCATGACGGCGCGTTTGCTCTACCACTCCTTGTCGAGCATCAATAAGAACAAGTGCAACATTAGCCGTAGAAGCACCCGTTACCATGTTGCGGGTATATTGAATGTGACCGGGGGTATCTGCAATAATAAATTTTCGCTTGGGTGTAGCAAAGTAGCGGTAAGCTACGTCAATCGTGATACCTTGCTCTCGCTCTGATTTCAAGCCATCAGTCAGCAAAGCTAAGTTTACACCTTCCTCGCCACGTCGCTCGCTCACTTCTCTTATGAGTTCATATTGATCTTCAAAAATTGACTTGCTATCGTAAAGTAAACGACCAATGAGCGTACTTTTGCCATCGTCCACGCTACCTGCGGTGGTGAAGCGAAGGAGTTCAGTGTTTTTTATTTGGGAGTTGGTTTTCGGTTTCAGGTACTCGGTATTTTCAGCCATTGTACTGTTGTTATTGATTAAAAAGGCTCTGTTGCCACTTTAATTAAAAAATCTTGAACTTCCTCTATTGTTACTTCAAAAGAAGGTAAATACTCCACTTCCTCAGAAAAATCAATATCCTTGAAATAAGATAACTGTTCTCGAAATAACTTAACATTAGTTAATCCCACCGAATAATATTTTGGCACGATCAGCTATGTCTTGTAAACAATAATTTAATTTTAATAGAAAGTAAATGTCCACATAATCCTTCCACTTAGCTATACCTCCGAGTGCCAACATTTTCATCGCAGCTAAGTCTAACAAAGAGGGCATTTTAATATATTTTTCAAAAGAAACAGATATCGGAATAATATATGGATAATGAAAGAAAGTTAGTTTTACGTGGTTAACTATTAAGTGCATTTGTTCTTTATCCTCATAAAGAAGGTGTTGTATTGAAAAAGAATGCTTGTCTATAATACGCTTTACTTTTAGTTTACTAACAGGGGCATCCGTAAAGAGATCAAAGTCAATAGAGCGACGATGCCCTATTTGTAGTGCAATAGCAGTACCTCCTACTAAATAATGATGTTTTGCAAACGCTTGGATTAAGGGTAATAAGCTAATTTGATCCTGATTCAATATGTTCAGGTGCATGACGGTCAAAATAAAGCGTGAAAAAATGCTTGGTACGAGTAGGATAATTCACCCTCGAATGTTTTAGCTGCTTTCTAAAGATATCAGCTACCTGTGTTACTCCTAGCCAGTTGAATAAATCCTTAATTGCTGATTCATTTCCATAGTGTAGGATTGCTTCCACAATAGCTTCCTTTGATAATTTATCTTTTTCTTTAACCCACCAGAACAAATATCCGTAGTGATGAATAATGTTATGTTTTAAAGTGGGGTTAAGGTACTTGGCGTCGGATTCTAGGTACTCAGTATTTTCAGCCATTGTATTTTTGTTTATTTTGTTTGTTGGTTTCAACTACTCGGCTTCAGGCGCTTGTGATTTAGGTTCTTGCTTGAATCAATTTATTGAGCATCGCTGCTATTTTTTCTGCTTTATTTACGAGGGTTTTGCATTGATCATTATTGATACAACCAATTTCTTTTGCAACACATGAAGCCTAACACCCAACACCTAAAAATACCCCTTTTTCTTACGGTCTTCCATTGCCGTTTCAGAACGCTTATCGTCTGCTCTTGCCCCACGCTCCGTTGTTCTAGTTGTAGCAACTTCTTGTATAATTTTCTCCATCGTGTCCGCATCTGATTCCCACACCCCGGTACAAGTCATATCACCCATTGTACGACATCGCACCATCATTTCTTTCAATTCTTCCTCCGGGCGACGTGGCGTAAATTCATTATGCGCCAATAAAACTCCATCTCGCTCAAACACTACTCTCTTGTGAGCATAGTAAACACTTGGCAATGGTACGTTTTCCACATGTAGATACTGCCAAACGTCTAGTTCTGTCCAATTGCTAATGGGAAATATGCGGAAATGCTCGCCAAAATTCTTCTTGCCATTAAATAAGTTCCACAACTCTGGACGCTGATTTTTAGGGTCCCACTGCCCAAATTCATCCCTGTGTGAAAAGAAACGCTCCTTAGCTCTCGCCTTTTCCTCATCTCGTCTAGCTCCTCCAAGTGCTGCATCAAACTTCCCTTTTTCCAGTTCTTCCAATAAGACAGGAATTTGTAGTGCATTCCGGCTAGCACTATACCCCTTTTCATCTACTAATTTCCCTTCGTCTATATACTTTTGGACATCACCAACAATTAGCTTCACGCCCAAACGCTCCACTAGTTCGTCCCTAAAGGTAATGGCTTCTGGAAAGTTGTGTCCAGTATCTACATGCAACAAAGGGAATGGAATGCGCGCCGGATAGAAGGCTTTCATCGCCAGATGCGTCATTAAAATAGAATCTTTCCCTCCTGAAAACATCAACACTGGTTTCTCAAACTGAGCAGCTACTTCTCGAATGATGAAAATAGATTCCGCTTCCAGTTCTTTCAAGTAGCTAAGTTGATAATCTGTTTTTTTATTTGCCATTTTTTGTTCTACAGAAGGTATTTTCTCGTTAGGATTAACCATGATAACGAATGATTGGTAAAATAAATTCATGCAACTGTTCAACAGCTTCCTCTATGGTACATTCGTGAGTTTTTATTTCAAAGTCAGGATTTTCAGGTGCCTCATAGGGTGAATCAATACCTGTAAAACCTTTTATTTCCCCTTTTCTTGCTTTTTGATACAGTCCTTTCACATCTCTTGCCTCGCAAACTTCAATAGGTGCATTGATGTAAATTTCTATAAAATCAGGGGCACCGATTATAGATTTAGCGTAATGTCTAATTTCACGAGTTGGACTAACAAAAGAATTTAGCGTGATAATCCCACTATTCAAATACAGTTTAGCGACTTCTGCAATTCTGCGTATATTCTCTAAACGGTCTTCTAAACTAAATCCTAAATTACTGTTAATTCCCGTTCTGATATTATCTCCATCCAACACTTGAGCAAAAAAACCTTCATTATATAATCTTTGCTCCAAATGTTCAGCTATCGTACTCTTTCCAGAACCTGACAAACCCGTTAACCACAGCACCTTAGCACGTTGATTGAGTCGTTGCTCTCTATCTGCTTTTTGGATTAATCGGTCGAATATAGGATGAATATTATTTGTCATTTTTTCTACTTAGAAATAACTAAAACACCTCACTCACCAACAACTCAAACCCATCAACAGCCTTACTTTTTAATGCATCCCCGCTCATGTAAGGAGAACTACCTACATAAATACCTTCCTGCAAGGTATAAACCAAAATAAATTCATCGTTGGGTTCAATCAACCAATATTCTTCTACGCCTGCTTCCTGATAAATCTCAAATTTATCCTTCATCTCTCGCTTTGTATTACCTGGCGAAAGTACCTCTATAATTAAATCTGGCGCACCTATACACCCTCGCTCATCTAACTTACTTTCATCGCAAATCACACAAACATCAGGCTGCACCACCGTCATTATTTTTCCATCGCCTAAAGTAGCTACTTGCTTTTTATATTTTTTAGATACGCCCAAATCGTTTGAAATAGGAAGGCGTACATCAAAAGGGGCAACAAAGACTTGGCATTTTTTGCTTTTTAAAAACTGAAAAAGTTCACTTGAAAGTAAAGTAACTACTCGTTGATGTTTTAAATTTGGCGCAGGAGACATCTTGGCAATGTAACCACGCAAAAGTTCTACACGCTCTTCAAATTGCCAAGTCATATAATCGGCGTAAGAGTATATTTTATTAGTATCTAACTGCGCTAAATCTAAAATCGCCATTATTTTATTTTTAAATTCTAAAACACCTCACTCACCAACAATTCGAACCCAGCTACAGCCTTACTTTTTAGTATATCCCCACTCATGTAAGGGGAACTTCCTATATAAACACCTTCCTGCAAAGTATAAACTAAAATAAATTCATCATTAGGTTCAACTAACCAGTATTCTTCTACTCCTGCTTCCTGATAAATCTCAAATTTGTCCTTCATCTCTCGCTTTGTATTGCCAGGCGAAAGTACCTCTACAATCAAATCTGGCGCACCTATACACCCTCGCTCATCCAACTTATTTTCGTCGCAAATCACACAAACATCGGGCTGAACTACTGTCATTATTTTTCCATCGCCTAAAGTAGCTACTTGCTTTTTATATTTTTTAGATACGCCTAAATCGTTTGAAATAGGAAGTCGCACATCAAAAGGAGCAACAAATACTTGGCATTTTTTATCTTCTAGGAAGTTCCCAATTTTGAGCATTAACCTAACAATAATTCTTTGATGCTTCAAGTTTGGAGCAGGAGACATCTTGGCGATGTAACCGCGTAAAAGTTCTACGCGCTCTTCAAATTGCCAAGTCAGATAATCGGCGTAAGAGTATATTTTATTAGAATCTAACTGCGCTAAATCTAAAATCGCCATTGTTTTATTTTTCAATAAAAACGCTTCCGAAAATAAAGTAGTTGCACATTATCCAATTAAGCCCCAGTTAATGGGCGTACCAAAAGGAATGTCCTGCTTGGCGGAACTTTCCAATATTTGCTCGAAATACTTAGGTGATAATCCATCGCCAGGGCGAATGACGCGAATATTTTCAGGAGTCAATTTTTCGCCAGCCATTATATTCTTGACAGCGTAAATGGAACGTTTAAACTGTCGGCTTTTTTCTTCTGCTTTTTGTGTATCCAGTTGTACGCTACCCATCGCTAAAAAAGCACGTTCTGTTTCAATGACTAGATTCCGCAATTCATCTGGCTCAAGTGAGAATGCGCTATCTACTCCCCCATCTGCTCGACGTAAAGTGAAATGTTTTTCAATTACTCTTGCACCCAAAGCCACTGCTGCTACGGATGCACCTATACCCATAGTGTGGTCGGAAAGACCAATAATACAATCTTCAAAAATAGATTGCAACACAGGAATTGTGTTTAGATTTGTGTTTTCTGGCGAAGCGGGATAAGTAGAAGTACACTTGAAAATAACAATATTTTTTGCGCCATTGGCTTTCAAATACTGAATAGACTCGTAAAGCTCATTCAAATTACTAATGCCTGAAGATATTAAAATAGGTTTTCCTGTTTGCGCTACTTTTTTTAATAATGGAAAATGGTTGCTTTCAAAAGAAGCAATTTTATAAGCTGGTACATTCAAATTTTCTAAAAAATCAACAGCCGTTTCGTCAAATGGCGAAGAAAAAGCAGTCATTCCCAGTTCATTGGCATAGTCAAAAATTTCTTTGTGCCATTCCCAAGGCGTGTGTGCTTCTTGGTATAATTCGTAAAGATTTCTATTCTTCCATAATGATTTTTCATCTTTTATATCAAATAGTCCTCCTTTATGGTTTATTGTAATGGTATCGGCGGTATAAGTTTGTAGCTTTAGTGCATGTGCGCCTGCATCTGCTGCTGCCTTAACTAAAGCCAACGCTCTATTTATATCTTGATTATGATTACCTGACATTTCCGCCACGATAAATGGGCGGTGCATATGTCCTATGGTAAAATCACCTATCTTAAAGTCTTTACTCACAAGGTGTATTGATAAGAATTTTCAATATTTAAAGCGTCTTTCTCTTCAAAATCTAATGCTCTAAAGGCTTTGGCGGAAGCTAGATTGCTTTTTTTAACATAGCCTATTAAAGGCATCTCTGGAAATTCTTTTTTAAATATTTCAATTCCCTTTTTTAATAATAAATATCCCAATCCCTTACCTCGATAATCTTTATCGAGCGAAAAACTAATTATCGCATAAGCTCCATTTATATCGAATCGAATTTGACCCACAGGTCGAGTATTCAATTCTAAAATATAAAATACTATATTATCTCTATTAATTTTTTCATAAAACCACTTTAAGTGGTCTTCTAAAGAAATGGGTGCAATTTTATAAGAATTTTGCCTTGTTTCAGGGTCATTTGCCCACTCAAAATAGCGCATTACATCTTTTTGATTGGCTCGGCGAAGACTACTTGACAACTCATAAAATAAAGAAAGTAATCTTTTCTGCTGCTTACCATCTAGTAATGTACTATAACCTAAATGATTTACACTTTCTTCTACTAATTTATTTTGGAAATCATTATCAAAATCTAAAGCGAAGTGATTTTCTATAAAATATTTATAAATATCCTTTTGATTATCGGCAATCGTTTTTAAATATAGTGTTCCGCCAGTACTCAGGTACTCATAGGCAACGGTGCTTGGTGGCGTAATAGCTCTAGCGCATTGGTTCATATAATAGACCATTTTCTCACTAGATAAAGATTGTAATACTTCAATACTTAAGTTAGTCGTTTTTAAAAAATTATCTAATTCTGTTTTATGCTTGTATGCACTCCCTAAAATTAGGTAACAGATATTTTCTTCTTCTGCATCGGCTATATTTTTTAAAACTGCTAGAGTGTTATTTTTTGGGTCAGCACCACCTAAGCAAATGAATAAATGATTTGGCTTTTCTGATTTTCTATTTTTAGCTACATCCCGAAAAGGCTTTCTGAGCAAGGCATATGATAAACCTAAATAAAAATTTGTATCATTTAGTGTTTTATAATGCTGTGGTGTTATTCCACCGGCATGATTGATAATAGCATCTGCTATAAATTGGCAATTATAAATATCATCAATACATACTATTTTAAATCCTTTTTCTTTAAAAGTCTTTTGGTAGGTGGTATCAAAATGGTAACCATCTAAAACTATAATACTATTGGGCTGCAAGTCAGTCGCTAAATTAGCTGCTTCCTTAAAGTTATTAATGGAACTATTCACTATCCTTAGCCCATCACAAGTGCTTAAAATTTCTTTATTTATACTTGGTATTTGATTTCTCGTTATAAAATGGCATTCAAAATCGCGTTGAATCATCTCGGCTAGCGCTAATGACCGAAAGATATGCCCTAAACCCATTTTAGCGTTTCCGTCTGCTCGGAAATAAACTTTACCCAGCTTTTGCACGATTTAACTGATATTTAAATTCAGCAACTTCCCAATCTTCTTCTGTATCAATGTCTTGTACTTCCATCGGAGAAAGTAAAATAGCTCCTGTATTATTGTTCCAAACACTTTTATTTTTTAGAAAAGCGGCTGTTTTCATCCAATAAAACTGACCAGCATCATGGTAATGCGGAATTAAATCTTGAGAACGTTTTTGTAAATATTCAGGGAAACTAAAAGCAATTTGCGATTTATCCGTCATTATAAAAGATCGTTGTATTGGAAAACTAAATTTTACAACAGGAGCAACGGTATCATAATCTCTATCCATCAGTAATTTATAACCTTCTATCAATCGCTTTGGCATTATAAAAGGTGCAGTAGGATAAATACAACAAACCGTTTCAAAATTTATGCCTAGCTTATTATATTCCTCTAACACTTCCTCTATTACATCAGCAGTTGTAGCGAAATCGCTTGCGTTTGCTGTGCTTCTTTTAAAAGGTACTTTTGCGCCACATTGGGCAGCTATTGCTGAAATTTCTTCATCTTCTGTAGAAACCATAACCTCATCAAAAAGACCTGAAGCCAACGCTCCTGCTATACTATAACTTATAATAGGTTTTCCTAAAAAATCTTTTATATTTTTTTTAGGGATTCTTTTGCTACCTCCTCTTGCAGGAATAATTGCTAATTTCATCCTGTGATTTCCAATATCCTTTCAATTACAAACGTCTGTTCTTCATCTGTTAGGGAAGGGTACATTGGCAAACTCAAGCAATGTTCATAATATTTTTCAGCATGCGGTAAATATACGTTTTGAGTAGCTAAATTTTTATAATAAGGCTGTGTATGAACTGGAATATAATGAATTTGTGTTAAAATATTAGCTGCTCGTAATTCATCATATACTGCTTTTCGATTTTCTACTCCAACGATATATAAATGATAAGCGTGGCTCACATGATTAGTTGGCACATAAGTCTTTATGTTTGTTCCTGCAAATGCTTCATCATAACGCTTTGCAATTTCATGCCTGCGCTGCATTCCCTGTTCTACCCGAGTTAATTGCGACATCCCTAGTACCGCCTGAAAATCAGTTAAACGATAATTGTATCCCAATTCATGCATCTGATAGTACCAAGCTCCATGATTTTCGGTTAGTTCCGAAGGATTCCTTGTAATTCCGTGCGTCCGCAATTTTAACAAACGCTCATAAAGTTGTTGGTTATTCGTAGTAATTACACCTCCTTCGCCAGCAGCAATATGTTTGACAGGGTGAAGAGAAAAAATAGCCAAATCGGCATATTGCCCGTTTCCACAACGTTGAATACTTCCGTTTTTATCTGTAAACCAAGCACCGGGTGCATGGCAGGAATCCTCGATTATCCAAAGTCCATATTCGTCTGCCAAAGCTCTAAATTCATCCATTGGTGCGGGATAACCCGCAAAATCAACTGGAATGATACCTTGATAAGTTCCTTTTGGCGAAGCAGCCAATATCTGGCGAACATGATTAATGTCTAAAATAATGGTATTAGGGTCAATATCAGCGAAGGTAACATGACCACCACAATAGCGCACACAGTTGGCGGAAGCTAAAAAAGTAATAGAAGAAGTAATCACATTGCTTTGCTCATTCACGTCTAATGCTAGGGCGCAAAGGTGTAAAGCTGCCGTTCCATTCGCTACTGCCACTGCATATTTTGAACCAATATATTGTGCAAATGCTTCTTCAAATTCTTGGATATGGGGTCCTTGCGTTAAATAATCATGCTCTAGAGCTTTCGCCACTTGAGCAATGTCTTCTGGTGTGATATGCTGTCGGCCATAAGGTATTGGCTTACAGTATTTTATTTTACTTGCTATCAATTTAGTATCCTTCCGTTGAAAAGTTAGCATCTACGTGTTCCACAATCAATTTTCTCAATTCCTCCGCATTCACCCAATGTGTATTCTGACCTGAGTTATAACTAAATCCAACCGGTACTTTTTTAGCATTGAAAGTATCTATAAACTCTTCTAATTTCCAATTTGTCACTGTTGGTAAAATTGCGTAGTAACTACCTAAATCGTAGGTGTTAAAAGCATCGGACGTCGTAATCATTTCTTCGTGAATTTTTTCACCCGGTCGAATGCCCACCACTCGATGTTCTATGTTGGGCGCAATTGCTTTTGCGACATCTATTATATGATAAGAAGGGATTTTAGGTACAAAAAGTTCACCACCCCAAGCTACATCAAGTGCATGAAATACCATATCTACGCCTTCGTCCAAAGAAATGTTGAACCTTGTCATTGTAGGGTCGGTAATAGGTAAAAATCCTTGCTTGCGCTTTTCAATAAAAAAGGGAATCACTGAACCATTTGACCCCATTACATTGCCATAGCGCACCACAGAAAAACGAATTGGATTCCAACCCTTGATGTTGTTAGCGGCTATGAAAAGTTTATCGGAAGTCAATTTAGTTGCACCATACAAATTAATAGGCGCACAAGCTTTATCTGTTGAAAGTGCCACTACTCGCTCCACTTCGGTTTGAAGGCTGGCATAAATTACATTTTCTGCACCACCAATATTGGTTTTGATGCACTCCGAAGGATTATATTCTGCGATATGAACATGCTTCATTGCCGCTGTATGAATAACATACTCAATCCCTTTCATAGCGCGCACTAAACGCTCTTTATCTCTCACATCACCAATAAAAAAACGAATGGCAGGGTAATCTGAAGCGGGGTATTCTTGTGCCATTTGGAATTGCTTTTGCTCATCTCTGGAAAAGATAACTAGCCGCTTAACTTTAGGAAATTGCTTAAAAATCCTTTTGGTTAATGCTTTTCCTAATGAACCTGTTCCACCTGTAATGAGTATGGATTTATCGTTTAAATCTAGCACGTTTTTATTTGAATGTCCCTTAAATTAACTATAAAATGCAAGCAAAACTTGTCTTATCGTTTCTAAACATAAATTTGTTGAGAAACTACTACTCTACGGTAACTGATTTAGCTAAATTTCTGGGTTGATCTACGTTGCAGCCTCTCATTACAGCAATATGGTATGCTAATAATTGCAATGGAATAGCTGCTAACAATGGCGAAAAGATTTCTTCTACTTCTGGCACTTCGAGGTAAAAGTCCGCCATTTTTTTAATTTGTTCATCCCCTTTTGAAATGATGGCAATAACCACGCCTCTTCTTGCTTTCACTTCTTGCACATTGCTTGCAATTTTCTCATAAGCACTCTTATTTGTTGCGATGACAATGACTGGCATCAAGGCATCAATTAAGGCAATTGGTCCATGCTTCATTTCGGCTGCTGGATAGCCTTCCGCATGAATGTAGGAAATTTCTTTCAATTTCAATGCTCCTTCTAGAGCCGAAGGAAAGTTATAACCTCTACCTAAATACAAGGCATTGGAGGCACTACGCATTTGTTCTGCAATATATTGCACTTTTGCATCTTGTTGTAGCACTTCTGCGATACGTTTTGGGATTTCGTGGAACGCTGTTATCAATTCTTGGAAACGCTCTTCAGAAATCGTACCTTTCTTGTGCGCTAAAGAAAGTGCCATCATGGTTAGTAAAGTCAACTGCCCTGTAAAGGCTTTAGTGGAAGCTACACCAATTTCAGGTCCTGCATGAATATAAGAACCTGCATCTGCAGTTCTTGCAATGGATGAGCCAACTACATT
>CALDYY010000128.1 GCA_937944245.1 uncultured Saprospiraceae bacterium
CTCAGACGATTTAGCTTTGTGAAGATGCGTCATTTTTCCTAACACAAAAGGGAGCTCTTTAACGGTATATTCTGCTAATCCAGTATTTCTATTATACGTTCCACTGTCAAAGTAAATTAGATTATCCTCTATTTTCTCTATCCTTAACTGTTTGATTCCTAATAGCTGACCCACTTCATATGCCTCTGCATTTGCTTTTGTCTGTTTAGTAACCTGCCTTTTTTGTTGTAAGAAATCGGTGTCGCGAAAAATAAGTACAATGCCACTAATAGCATACACTGCCATAACGCCAACTAAAAAGAAACCTAAGTAGCGATGTATAATACGCATGTACAAATGAGCGCTATTATTTGCCATAAATTATAATCTCGTTAATTTACATTCAATCCAAATATGAATCTAGTAAGATTTTTTATTTTATTAGATTATTAACCAAAAAAATAACTTTTGTTGCATCGGATAATAAACTGTTGAAATCAATAGTCATAATCAAAAATTTAGCACTATTCCTAGCGATGGAAGTACACTACCACTAACACTTTCATTAACTTGTATTAAACTTGTTGGGGTAATAATTTCTCCTTTATCGTCTCTACTCAAGCCAAAACGAGGTTCAGAAGGTTGTGCTTGTGCTAATGCGTTTTGAATATCCAGAAAAAGGTCAAAGCTAAATTTTTTAAAGTTCCATTTTTTATCCACCCTAATATCCATTTGACTAAAAGGATCAAGTCGAACTGTACCTAAATTATCATAATCAAAAATCACAGCAGGATAATTGGCTAAAGTTGCTGCTTGGTTTGTTGGAGGATAAGGTGCTTTGCCCAAGTATCGGTATCGCATACTTGCTTCCCAGTTGTTACCAAATTTATAACCAGCTAGCAAAGAAATTAACGTTCCATTATCCCAGACTGCCGGTAAGAACTTTGTATTATCTGAATTTGTAAATTCACTATTATAAAAAGTTAGCGCTGCTACTGCATACCATTTACCATTGAATTTTTGTTGGTAAAGTAATTCTACTCCATAAGTTCTACCTTTTCCATCGGATGTAATTGGTTCATTACCAAATACTTCAAATCCTCCACCTTTGTTAGCCAATGAAATATTATCTGTAATAGAAACGGGATAGTTATCATATCTTTTGTAGAAACCCTCTACGGTTAATCGCGAAGATTTATTGAGCAGATATTCCATACCTAATACTACATGGTCGCTGAGTATGTATTTAGCATCTTGATTGGTGTAAATGCCGTCATTGTTTTGAAAACCTAATGAAGTGTAAGGTAGTATTTTAAAATATCTACCTAAAGAAGCATTTATTGTCCAGTCGCCATCCTCTGAAAGGCGATAAGATATTGATGCTCTGGGACTAAGGGTTTTATAAATTTCATTACCTGTATTGGTGAACGTGTTTCCATCAGCGCGCAAACCAAATGATATGCCTAGTTTATCTTCTACAAAACGAGCTGAACTTTGTGCAAATAATCCATAACGCAATAATTGTAAGGAAGTATTAAATGCTCTATTGTTAACTAAATTAGTTGTGTTGTTGGTATAGTTTGCTTGAATGAGGGTAATGCCATACAAATGCGTCCATTTGCCTGCGAATTGTGTGATGCTTGTGCGAAGCCGAGTTTCCATTTCTCTGGAATCATTTTCTAGGAAAAGTCCATTCAAATTAATGTTGTCTTCATATTGTGAAAATCCATTATCTAAAATATTGTTACTCAATGTCATGCGCAAAAAGCCATTATTACTTTTAAAACGTTTTCGCCAACCTACACCAATCGTATTTGTGCGCTGTTGAATCACTGGAAGTTGGTCTTGTATTGCCTTTTGCTCGGCATCTAAATCTTCTAAGTCGTTGATAGTCAGATCATCAATAGAGCCTACTCCTGTAATATAAATTTCGTTATAAGTATTTATTTTATGATTTATTTTATATTGATAATCCCAATAATTAGGTAAAAATGGTAGTCCAATGACCTCAAATAATAATTGTAAGTAAGAGCGTCTTACAGAAGCAATGAAAGTGGTTTTAGATTCTTCTTTTCCTTTTTTAAATAATGGTCCTTCTGTGGTAAGTGCTGCTTCACTAGAACTTATTCTAAAATTAGTTTGAAATTTTCGAGGATTACCATTGCGTTGGTCAAATTGCAATACCCCTGAAAGTACATTGTCGTATTGCGCACCAAATGCACTAGCGGAAAGCGTAACACCATCAAAAAAAGATACATTGAGTAAGCCAACAGGACCGCCCGCACTACCTTGCGTAGCAAAATGGTTGATGTTTGGTATTTCAATACCATCCAAAAAATAGACATTTTCATTGGGTGCACCACCTCTGATGATAACGTCATTGCGGAATCCACCTACCGAACCAGAAACACCAGGTAGCGACTGTACAACCTTAGCAATATCATTGTTACCACCAGGATAGGCAACAATTTCTTCTTGGCTCAGTTTCTGAATAGAGAGTGGGGTAGTGTTGAGTTTCTCAAATGGATTAGGCGTAACTACAACATCGCCTAACACGTTTATGCTTTCACTTAACTCAACGGTCAAATCTGGATTACCACCAGAACGCACCACCACGTTGTATCTTGTTACAGGTGTATAGCCCACAAAAGAAATGACGACGTTGTACGTTTTAGGTGGGATATTTTCTAAACTAAAACGACCATCAAGGTCAGTAGTTGTACCGATATTAGTGGATTCCAGTAATACGGTTGCTCCAATAAGCGGTTCTTGTGTTTTTGCGTCTTTCACTGAACCAAGTAATGTTCCTGTCGTTTGAGACCATAACATTTGCCCTACCAACAATAAACTGAACAATAGAAAAGGTGATTTTTGATGCAACATAATTTTGTAATTGATGAATTAAGAATAATGGCTTAACTAATTAAATACAAAATTGTTTTAAGAACAACAAAATTGTCAATAAATTTAACAATGGATAGTATTATTCAACTTATCACTGATTATAAGGCATTTACAGAACAGTTGCACAGTGAAGACCTATTGCTCTTTGGAGAGTGGTTAAAGCAAAAATATGCCCCGCCTACTAATTACACTACAGATGAAACTGAAGTAAACGAGGCGGGGTTGGATGTTATGGCTTCCTATCTCTTAGGCGGGTTGACGAGTTATGTGGAAGCTTGGGTTAAGTTGACGTATCGGGACTTGCCCATCCTTTCACTAGGTGATTTTGCTATTGTGAAAACAGTTCAATATCTTCAGCAACCACGCAAAAAAGATATTATGAATCAAACAATTATGGAGCGAACAACTTGTATGGAATCTATAAAGCGATTGATTAAAATAGGTGTTTTGAAAGAGTACAATGATGAAAAAGATAAGCGAGTAAAGCGCGTTCTATTAACTTCTATGGGTGAGGATATGGTTGCTAAGTTAGACCAAAAAATGATGAATCTGAGTGTGCTTTTGATGGGTGATTTGAGTGAGATAGAAAAAAAATCATTGTTACCACTGCTTCAAAAATTAAATAATTTCCATGCTGAACTCTACCAGAAAAAAGATAGTTTCGATATTAAACAGCAGTACGGATTGTAGCTTTTAAATTGTAAACGTAGGCTTAAAAAGTACAAATACGTAACCTTTAGTGGTGTTGTAATAATAATTTTGAACAGAAAAATTAGCATTTTGAGCAATATTTTCAATATCTGAAATAAAAAACTTTTTAGATATTTCTGTGTGGATGGCTTCAAAAGGCTCAAAGTGAAAACTTGTGCCATCAGATAGAGTAACCGTCTGACGTTCCAAACTTATTAAATGGCTAGCTGTGATTCCATTGGTAGGATTATAATAAGGAAAATGATCAAAACAGTCAATTTTAAAATTTCCGCCTAACTCTCGATTAATTCTTTCTAACAGGTTTAAATTGAAGGCTTTGGTTACACCTTGTGCATCATCGTAAGCTTTGATTATTTCTCTTGGATGCTTAATTAAATCAAAAGCTACTAAAAAATAATCTTCGTGGCTTATACTATTTCGGATAAACTTAAAGAAATTAATAGCGTTTTCTGTGGAGAAATTTCCAATATTAGCCCCTAAGAATAATATTAATTTAGTAATGTCATCTGATTTTAATAAAGGAAAAGTATCAAAATAATTACCTGCAATTCCGTCTATTTTTACATCGGATATAAATTGTTCAATTTGTATTTTATTTTCCACTAAAATATTAGGAGAAATATCAAGTGCTGTATAATTCAATGTTGTAAAATAAGGTCGAAGTTCCTTTAAAAAATACTTGGTTTTAGAGCCATTTCCTGCACCCAATTCTATAATGTTTAGCTCATTTGCTTTCAGCGATACAAACTCCGCTAATGCCTTACTTTGATTTTTGATAATCTCCATTTCATAAGCGGGTAGATAATACTCTTCCAACTGCATGATTTGTTTGAAGAGTTCATCTCCTCGTGAATCATAGAAGTACCTAGAAGATAGGAATTTAGGCTTTTGACTTAAGCCTTCTTTGACGTGCATTAGAAATTCGTCCATTATTGTTTATCCTTCTTTTACCAAGCGAATCCCCGAAAAAATCCAACGGGAGGAAGCATGAAAAAAATTGCGATAGGTTTTTCTAGAATGACCCTTGGGCGTGCCAATTGATGCACCTCTCAATACATTCTGATTTACCATAAATTTACCATTATATTCACCTAAAGCTCCACTTGGTTTTTTAAATCCAGGATAAGGTAAGTAACCTGAATTAGTCCATTCCCAGAGTTGCCCCCATTGAAAATAATCGGAAGCAATCTCCCATTCAAACTCAGTGGGTAAGCGCATACCTGACCATTCAGCAAAGGCAAATGCCTCATAAAGTGAAATGTGCATCACGGGTTTATTCAACTCTAATAACTGAAGTCCATTGTAAGTGTAGATGTACCAAATTCCGTCCTTTTTGTGCCAATACAAAGGATGTTCAATGGCATTATTATTGATAAAATGCCAACCTTCATCGTGCCACAAGTTGAAATTAGTGTAACCACCATCTTTCATAAATGCTAAAAATTCTTCATTGGTAATCAGTTGACTACTTATATAGAAATCATCTACATAAACCTGGTGAACTGGCTTTTCATTATCATAGTGAAATCCCTCGCCTGCTCCAATAGAATACAATCCTGCTTTTACAGGTATCCATTCTTTAGGAGTAGTAATTGTTTTTAGCTCAAAAAAATCACCCAATACAGGGAAAGTAGGTTGATTGCCTAAGATATATTTTATGTCATACGACAATAATTCTTGGTGCTGCTGCTCGTGATGAATACCTACTTCAAGCAGGGAAAATACTTCTTCTGTTAAGTCTTCTGCGCACAAAAGTTCTAATGCTTGCGTCACATGATGTCGGTAAGCGTAAACTTCTTTTACTGTAGGACGCGTCATGAATCCTCGATTTTGCCTTGCACTACGTTTGCCCATGTTATTGTAGTAACTATTGAACAAGAACGCAAAATCAGGATGAAAGACTTGATAATTCTTGAGGTGTTTTACCAAAATAAATTGCTCAAAAAACCATGTAGTGTGTGCCAAATGCCATTTTGGGGGAGAAACTTCATTAGTAGGCTGAGGAATATAATCTTCGATAGCTAGCGGTTGACAGAGCATTTCAGAATGCTGCCTTGTCTCTATTAACTGTTTCAGTAAATCTTGTTGTGTCATTATGCCTCTATTTTTACACCTTTCCAAAAGGCAATATAGTTTTTTATTTCTGATGCAGCCGCTTTAGGCTCTGGATAAAACCAAGCGGCATCTTTATTAATTTTATCGTTCACGATTATTGTTTTGTAACTCGCTACTCCTTTCCACGAACAAGTAGTGTGCGTATCACTGTCCTGAAAAAAATCAGATTTAATGCTATTGTAAGGGAAATAATGGTTTCCTTCAACTACTATGGTTTTATCGCTTTCCGCAATAATTTGGTCATTCCAAATTGCTTTCATATTCATTTTTTTTAATTAATTAAAAACCAATTTTCTTTTTGCTATCGCCCATTTCCATTTTAAGTGCAGCCATGCGAATAGCGGTTACCGCAGCTTCTACACCCTTATTACCATGCTTGCCGCCGGCTCTATCTTGAGCTTGTTCAAGTGTGTTTGGCGTTAGTACACCAAATATGCAAGGAATATTGGTGGCTAAACTCAAGTTGACTAAGCCTTTTGCCACAGCATCATTGATATAATCATTGTGCTTAGTTTCGCCTTGTATCACACAACCGATGCAAATGACAGCATCTATTTTGTAATGAGTAGTACATAATCTAGCACCCATAGGCAACTCAAAAGAACCCGGCACTTGAATAGTGTGAATATTATCAGCGATTGTACCATGTTTAATGAGTGTGTCATAGCAACCTTCATACAAAGCATGCGTAATTTCTTTATTCCATTCAGATAGTATAATACCAAATTTCATATTTCGAGCAGAAGGAATACTTTGCTCATCGTATTGAGATAGATTTTGATGTACACTTGCCATAGTTCTAATGTTTAATTAAAAAAGACTTGCTAAACCTTTAAGATTCAGCAAGTCTTTTTTGTTACTTTTTATTGAGTTAAATGTATTGAGCTATTAACCTTTAGTTTTTACTCGCTCAATGTATTTTTCAATATCACTAGCTACTGCTGATTTAGCATACTTTTCTTTTATTTTGTTGTATGCATCCAATGCTCCTTTCGTATCTCCTTGATATTCAGATAGCATTCCTATTTTTTTCAAATAATAAGGCGTTAGCAAATCGTTATCATCTGTATTAGCTGCCTTTTTGTAGAAGCTCATAGCCTTTGCTAAGTCTCCTTTTTCTGCATGAGCATCTCCCAATGCACCAAATTTCATGATAGGTGTAATGATACCCTTGGGTTTAAAATCATTCAAGTAGGAGATTGCTGCATCAAATTGACCAAGATTCAAGTAAGAAATACCTGCATAATAGTGCGCGATATTCGCTGCCGGTGTTCCTTTATAGTTGTCAATAATCTCCAAGAAACCAGAAAACCCACCGCCTGGATTGGTCAATGCTTGAATAAAAGAATCCCTTTCAAATTGGAACTCGGCTTGAAACATTTGCTCTACCGCCTCCTTTTGACGCGGTAGTTTGTAAAAATTATTATAAGCAAATATACCACCAATCAATAACAATATACCTGCTAATCCACCTAAGATGAGGCTTTGATTACGCTCAATAAAGCCTTGTGCTTGGTCGCGGACTTCTACAATGTCCATTAAAACATCTTCTTGTTTCTTCCCGCCTCTTGTTTTTCCTTTACGCTTCGCCATAAGATTTTTTGCTTTTTTCAAAAGTAGCGCAAAGATAATTTAGTTTTTCAGAAACAAAAAAAATGTTCACGATTCTGCCAGAAATCAATACGAGTTAGGCAGGTACGCTCTTTAAACGATGAGCAAATTTCTTTTTGAATTTTGCTACTTTAGGCGTAATCACTACGGTACAATATGGATTGCGATTACCAGTTTTTACATAGTAGTCCTGATGATAGGCTTCTGCTTCATAAAATGCCTCCAAAGGAGCTACTTCGGTAACTATTGGGTCATCATATAAAGTGGTGGCTACTTCGCGAATAGATTTTTCCACAATCGCTTTTTGTTCTTCATTATGATAAAAAATAACAGAACGATACTGTGGACCAACATCATTACCTTGACGATTTAATGTAGTTGGGTCGTGTGCTGTCCAAAACATTTCGATAATTTCTTCAAATGTAATTACTTCGGGGTCAAATTGAACCTGTACAACTTCTGCATGACCAGTCATTTTGGAGCAAACGTCTTTATAGTTTGCTGTTTCTGCTGTGCCTCCAGCATAGCCTGATTTCACGCTTTCCACTCCTTGCACATCTCTGTACACTGCCTCCACACACCAAAAACATCCGCCTCCCAATGTCGCTGTTTCTACTATTTTGCTCATATTAATGAAGATTTACTGTTGTGTTAATTTGATGTTCGTGTTTTTTGTTTTCCGCCATTTCTCGCCAAAAAAGGCGCATAGCTGTTTTTTTCTTCTCGTCTAATTCGTAACTAATATACTGATTAAAGTAAGTTTCTAAATCAAAATCAGGATGAGGCGCTTGCAATAAGTAAAGCAAATCAGGAATGGACATCAAACCAACTTTTAAGGCATTGTTGAATGTTTCCATAAATTTACTAGAAAGCGGAACAGTGCTTACCCAAGCTGCAAAGACAAAAGGCAACCCTGTAAATTTTTCCCACATTTCCCCTAAATCATACACATACTCAAACTGATGTTCTAGCCCAATAGTTCGGTCGCCAATCACTAAACCACCTACTTTTTCGTCAATCTTACTAATGTATCCTTCTTTTGCAGGAATGAGTATAGGGTCAATTTTCCAGTATTGACGCAATAAAATTTTGGTTAATTCCACAGAAGTTCTGGAATGAAAATCTAAGTACAAATGACTTAGTTGCTGAATAGGTTGATTAGCATAAATGCAAACCGTTTTTACGGCGCCTATCGTTCCAATACAATAGTCAGAAACAATTTGTGCACCAGCTATTTCTGGTATGGCTGCCACAGGGATTAATCCAAGTTGAGCTTCGCCTGTACGCATTTTCTCTGCACATCGTGAAGGAATATCTAGTTTCAACTCAATCTTTTCATGTAAACCTTCTTTCAATAAACCATACAGAAATGGTTTTGTATTGAGATAAGATACCGCAGTAACTTTTAGTTTTTTCATAGTATTGATGTTGCTATCGCTTCAAAATGGCGAACATCGTTTTGTAGTATCAATTCTAACTGATGTTCCTTTTGACGAAAAGTGTATAATCCTGTGTTTTGATGTTCATAGCTTTCCATATATTCCAAGCCTTGTCCTAGTAAAGTACAAACGAGCACTCGATTAAGTCTGCCATGTGCGCAAATGAGGATATTATTCTCCGTCCGTTCAAATAGTTGATTTACAAATACTTGACAGCGTTCATATACTTCTGCTGGGCTTTCTCCATCTTGCAATTTGGCATGGAAGTTACCTCTAGCCCATTCGTCCATTACTTTTTGATAATCTGCACTCATTTCAGGAGTACGCTGTTTACCCTCTTGGTAACCCCAAGACATCTCATTAATTTCAGCGAATTGCATCCATTGAATGCCTTTGTCAATAAATGGCTTTACTGTTTCGTGCGTTCTTTTTAATGCCGAAGTAAATATTATTTCAAATGGGACATGCTCATATGTTTCAAAAAAAGCCTGTGCTTGAAGTTGTCCAGTGGTATTAAGGCTGGTATTTACTTTGCTACCTTGCACAATACCTTGCTTATTGTAGTCTGTTTCACCATGCCTTATCAAATATATTTGTTTCATAAATAGTCTTTGTTTAGTTGCTCAAAGGTTTAGACAATTAAGTAGAGTTAATTATTTAACACAGGCAAAGCCATGTAACCTTTGAAAGATTTGTCTGACTCAAAGACGACGTCTGTGTAATCCTGAATGATATTGTACAAAGTATCTCTTTCAATCGGTTGACGACCTACTCTTCTGACCAAATTCACCAATTCCTCTGTGCTCAGTGCTGGATTTTGCTCTTCAGAACCTGCCATTGAATAAATCTTTGTGGTGTCATCAATAGTGCCATCAATATCATTCACACCAAAACTTAAAGCTAATTGAGCGGTGTCTCGCCCAATCATGGGCCAGTAGGCTTTAATATGGTCGAAATTGTCTAAATAAATTCGACTAATCGCATAGTTGCGCAAATCTTCAATAACTGTGGATTCTGGCAAATGCGACATTTGATTGTCTTGATTTCTGAATTTTAAAGGAATAAAAGTTTGAAAACCACCCGTTTTATCCTGCAACTGTCTCAACTTTTCCAAATGGTCTATGCGATGCTCAAATCGCTCAATATGCCCGTATAGCATGGTAGCATTGGAGCGCATTCCTAGCTCATGCCAAATTTCATGAATGCGAAGCCACTGTTCGCCACTGCATTTTCCGCCTGCAATTTGGTCTCGAATTTCAGGATGAAAAATTTCTGCACCACCACCAGGTAAAGAATCTACGCCCGAATCCTTAATGATTTTCATACCTTCTTCATAGCTTATTTTCGCTAGTTTGAAAATGTAGTGATATTCAACAGGCGTAAGGGCTTTCACATGTAAATCGGGGCGATGCTGTTTGATAGCTCTGAACAAATTTACATAAAAGTCAAGGTCATATTGTGGAAGAACGCCACCAACAATGTGTACTTCTGTAACAGGTTGGTCATCGTATTTACGTACAATGTCCATCATGTCCTCCTGAGTATATTCCCAGCCTTCCGATCTTTTTTTTATCAATCGTGAATAGGAGCAAAAGGTGCAGGTGTAAATGCACACGTTAGTTGGTTCAATATGGAAATTGCGATTGAAATATGTTTTGTCCCCGTGTTTTTTTTCTCTAATGTGGTTGGCTAGTGCACCTAAGTAAGCCAAATCGCCTTCTTCGAATAATAAAAGCCCTTCTTCTGGACTTATTCGCTCATTGGCTACTACCTTTTCTGCTATCTTTTGCAAATCAGGGTTTAGTTGTCTATCTTGTAGAATAATATTTAAAGAAGTTGTCATAATTTTCTTTACCCACTTTTTTAGTTCAGTTCAAAAGTATCTGATTTCTAGCACTAAATTTTCAGAACTTTCAATTATTAATGAAAGAACAAATGGAATGCAGTAAAGTTTTTTGTGTGCTTACATTTAGAAGATGCTAAATGAACAGGCACAACAAGCAATTAATTACTTGAAAATTATTTATACATTAGAAATTGAAAGCTCTCGGAAATTACAAATTTAGACCATATAAATTGTTACAAACTTCCTTCTTTAACTTCTTCTTCAGTTTTCTTGTAAAAAAATAATGATGCTACTATACCACCTGCCAAAGAAAGCACAATTACTGCCAGCGACAACCATTCTGGGAAATGCACATGATGCGCTAAAATTAATTTCACGCCTACAAAAGCTAATATGAGTACAAGGCTGTATTTCAATAACTTAAAGCGGTCTAACATGGCTGCCAACACAAAATAGAGCGACCTTAGTCCTAGAATGGCGAAAATATTAGATGTAAAAACCAAAAATGGGTCAGTAGTGATGGCTAAAATAGCAGGAATACTATCAATGGCAAATAAAATATCGGTAGTTTCGACGACTACCAGCGCAATAAACAAAGGCGTTACTGCAGTGATTTTTCGTCTTTTTACCCAAAATTTATCACTTTCAAAGTCTCTTGTAACAGGGTAAAAACGTTTTACCATCTTTACAATAGGGTTGTTTCTGGGGTCAATTTCTTCGCCCTCGTCTTTGAACATTTTATAAGCAGAATACAGCAACAATGCCCCAAAAACATAGGTCATCCAAGAAATGCTTTCAATGAGTATTACCCCAACAAAAATGAATATGGCTCTAAAAACAACTGCACCTAAAATTCCCCAGAACAGTACGCGATGCTGATAAATGCGGGGCACTTTGAAATAGCCAAAAACAACGGCAATTACAAAAATATTATCCAAGCTCAAGGAAAGTTCAATCAAATAGCCTGTTAAGTATTTGATAACTGCTTGAATAGGTGTTAATTGGGTAGTGTTGGCTATCATATCATTGCTATATAGCAAGTAAATAACGCCACTAAAAGATAGAGAAATGCTTACCCAAATGGTCGTCCATGTGAGGGCTTCTTTGGTAGAAATGTGATGAGGATTTTTATTAAATACCCCTAAATCTAAAGCAAGAAAAGTAAAAATAAGCAGTAGGAATGCAATCCAGATTAACATGTATTGAGTTTGTTTAAGTATTTATATCGAGCAACTTTTCTATCAGACTCTGTTGCTCATTTCAAGTAACAAGTATTTAGAATATTTTCCTATTTTACAAATGTTATTTCGACAAAGCTATGTTTTTAGGCTCTCAAAATATAGATTAATCTGATAAATAATGGAGTTAAAACAATTTTTCATCCGTCCAGAAGATAATGAACAAGACCTATTAGCTCAAGCAAAACATGGCGATATGTTCATTTACGCTGACCGTTTGCGTTCGACAGGCGCTTTCTTTGTTAATACTTTTGATGAATTAGGAAATGCCTGTTCCAAAACCTTAATGCAGAAAGATGAAACAGGTTCAGGATATATGAATGTTCCTTTGAGCATCACGCGATACTTTGATAATCCTGTGGCTTATTTTCTACCTCACTTAACTATTAAAAAAGTTGGTATTAGGAAAAGTGATTGGTATGCTATCGAGATTAGTGCAAAGCATCATCAAAAATGGTTACAATCTTTGACTGGTGGGCGCATTATCCCTGAAACTCGGCAAGTTACCTATTTTGTTAGTGAAGGCAATTTGAGTACAGGGGCTTACATTTGGAATCCAATTGCGATAGATGAAGATTCAGATGTTTGGAGAAGAATCAACAAATCACTAGCTAACCGCTACTTGCGAATTGACCCCTACTATTTTACAGCCACAGATTGGCGGCGTATTCAAAAGAAAAACCGAAAAATATATGAAGCTGATTTCTTAAACTGGTTAGCCCAAGCACCAAAAGGAACAGCTATTTCTGTGCGAAATATTCCTATGGACATCAACAATGCGCATCGGGAAGGCGCATCAGGTACGACGATGAACTTAATTAAATTTTTCAAAATGCAAGATAAAACGATTATCGTACTGGAAACGACCATTCATGATTGGTCAACAAGTAAAGAGCACGCTACTGCCAGCAAAATAGAAGTAACTTTTAGCCCTGAAATACTGACGATGGAAAAAAAATTTGGGAATATCCATTTTTGGATAAATCGCGAAATGGATTATATGATTGTTGTACCTACTTGGGCATTATAAAGACTGATTCGCTCTAAAGACAATCTTTTATTGTTTTTAGGTAAATATTTAAAATATATTTATATTTATTTTGTTGTTTTGGTTAAATTGTTTATTTTTGTAGCAGTTCCATTTAAACTGATTGTGTATCCCCATAAAATTCCCAATTTATCAATCGGTTGCTTGTATTACTTAATTGTTATTCAACATTTTATTATGAAAATATATTTACTGCTTATTGGTACATTATTCTTCAACACATTACTTTTTGCAGCCACCATTACCGTCACCACCATAGCAGACGAAGACGATGGTTTTCTGGGGGGAGGTACTGGTATTTCACTTCGAGAAGCTATCAATTAGGGCACTGCAAATGATGTCATTGAACTGTCCGCCGATGCGACTTATACGTTATCACGAACAGCAGGAAGTGAAGGACTGAGCATAACGCCCAGCACCGGAGACCTCGATGTAGAGAAAAACCTCACCATCAACGGCAATGGCGCCACCATCAACGCCAATGAGATAGACCGGGTGATGCAGATAATCTCTGGTGTCACAGTGGTCGTCAATAATGTAACGTTCACCAATGGGAAATCTAACTTTAGCATGTCAGCTGCTTTTGGTGGCGCTATTTACAACAGCGGTAGCCTCACGCTCAATAATTGCATTATATCTAATAGCACAACTAGTAATTCCAACAATTCCGAAGGACATGGCGGCGGCATCTACAACAACTCGGGCACATTGACCATGACCAACTGCACCGTATCGGGTAACCGGTCGGGGACAATAAATTTCGGTCATCATGGAGGTGGCATCTACAATCATCAGGGAACGCTCGTCATGGATAAATGTACCGTCAGTGGCAATACGACGCTTGTCACTTCCTTTAACGCTGGAGGTAACGGCGGGGGTATTTACAGCGATAAAGGCATCATACAGTTGACCAACTGTACTATAATCTGGCAATACCGCAGATCGACAAGCTGGTGGCGCCTTAATAGTATCGCCAACCGCTATGGGTAATTCCTTCATTAGATTTTGCACCATTACCAATAATACTGCCAATATTGGAGGTGGTGGATTACAAGGAGACAGTAATACTACAAATGCAAAAGTAAGCAATACAATCATTGCTAAGAATGTAGTTAATGATCCTACCAGTCAAGCCGTTAGGGATGTTCAAAACGGCTTTATCAGTGAGGGGTATAACCTCATCGGCGTGGTATCAACTGCTATGGGTTATGTTGCTACGGATATATATGCGCTTCATCCCGCTGCCGCTATTGATCCTAATATTGGAGCTTTAGCTGATAATGGTGGAGACACTTTTACGCATGCTTTGCTGAATCCAAGTCCAGCTTACAACGCTGCTAATCCAAGTAGCACCCTTACAGAAGACCAGCGAGGTACTATGCGACCACAATTCGGTGCGCGCGACATAGGTGCTTTCGAAAGCACGACGGTGTTGCCTGTGGAGTTGCTTACTTTCAAAGGGGAGTCCACTGGAAAAAGTGTTGTACTGAAATGGCAAACCGCTTCGGAAATTAATAATGCTGGCTTTATTGTAGAACGCTCCAAAGATGCCAAGCATTTTGAGCAAATTGGGTTTGTTGTAGGGAAAGGAAATACTACGGAGTTAATTAGCTATCAATTTATAGATAACTTTATGGCGACTTCTTTACATTACTATCGTTTGAAACAAACCGATTTTGATGGTACATTTGAGTATTCTAATATTATTGCTGTCAATATTAAGAATGATGAATTAGATAAACCAATTCGCCTTTTCCCTAATCCTG
Source organism: uncultured Saprospiraceae bacterium (assembly GCA_937944245.1). GTDB lineage: Bacteria > Bacteroidota > Bacteroidia > Chitinophagales > Saprospiraceae > JAAUTG01. The sequence goes on from CALDYY010000128.1 coordinate 14,658, forward strand.
TACAAGCCTCATTTACTATTGAAAATGCAGAGGGTTTAGGCATACTTTACAATGCGTTTGGGCAAGCAGTAAAGCAAATACAAATTACAGACAATCAACAAGATGTGGTAATCACTGATTTGCCTACGGGCATCTACTGGTTACAAATACGCCAAACCAACGGCGAAAACATGAGAATACAAATTGTAAAAACTAAATAGATTACTTTGAGTGTTGGGTTTTGGGTAATTAGCGCGTTAGCATTTTAGGGTTAATGTTTGATGTATAAAAGTTATTTCAACTTCATTTGCGAAACATAAATTTTAAGAGCCTAACGCCAAATACCTAATGCTTACCTTCTCAAATTACCAATTAGATTATCATAATTCGGGGAAAGTACAATTTCTACTCTTCTATTTTTGGCTTTGTTTGCGGCTGTGGTATTGGGCAGTATAGGTTGGTGCATACCCCGTCCCGATGCTGTAATTCGATTAGGCGAAACATTATTTTGTACTAACTCCTTCACCACTGCTGTTGCACGGCGTACACTCAAATCCCAGTTGGCTAACTCCGCACCATCAGAATCGGTATGTCCTTCAACAATAACGGATAAATCGGCATTGGTAGGAGCATTTAGCGTTTTAGCAATTTCTTGAATCACTCTTCTTCCACCTGCTTCAATAACGTCACTTCCCGATTTGAACAACAATCGCTCGCTTAGGGCTACATAAACCTTGCCTGCTCGGTCAGATACATCCAAGTCGCTGCGATAGTCATTGAGTTGGTTATCAAACGAAAACTTGAGTTGATTCATCCGTTGTCCATCTTGATTGATTTGTGTAGAAAGCTGATTGATGCGTTCTTCTCTTTCGTAAAGTTCATTCTGCATCTCGTTCATATCGCCTTGTGTGCGGTTCAAGCGGTCTTCGCGTTGCTTTAACATTGCTTCCATTTGACGCAATTCACGCTCTTTTTGGTCGAGTAAGTTTTGCTTTTGTGCCAAACTTTCAGTCAGTTGCTGCCGTTCAAAAGAAGAAGTAGAAACTACTGCCTGACTTTGTTCAATAGTTCTGTTGTAGCGATCCAACAATTCTTGGTAGCTACGACGCAAATTGCGATTAGTAGCTTCCAGCGATTCAATGTCACGGTAAACATCCAATAGTTGTAAGTTATCAGCTTTTAATTCATCCTCTAATCGAAGAATATTCTGTTTTAGAGAATCTGCAGCATCTGCTTCGCGTTCCCAATATTCTTTAGCTAGGCGCATTTCTTCAAACTTTCGGGTTGGAATGCAACTCGAAAGAAGTAAAATCATTATACTTACAATAAAAAATAATCTCATAATTTACCATTTTTGCCGTCATTTACTTTATGAAGGCAGATAAAAAATTTATTAATGAACTTAGATTCAGCAAAATATAGTATTGAATCGTCCAATAAAATTCATTTTATGAATAGCAAAGTACATAAAATTAAGCAAAGGCAAGCATTTTTGTTTAAAAAAAATAAAATATGTTACTTTTTTTTCTGCTGTATAGTGCTGTTTACAGCTTGTTCAGAAGAAAAAGCACCCATTCCCAAAATAACACAATTGCCTACTAAGCTAACTGATGGCATACAAGCAGTGATTGAAATTCCAGCAGGTACAAATCGCGTCATTGCTTTTGATGCCAATAAAAAGTCCTTTGAACCTGTGTTGGTAAATGATAAGGTAGCAAAAATTAATTTTTTGCCTTACATTGGTAATTATGGTTTTATTGCTTCCAGTTTGAAAAAGACAACTGCTGAAAATGCAAGAAATGCTTTAAATGTTTTAGTCATTAGCGAGTGTTTACCCACAGGAACTTTGTTGAATATTCAACCTATTGGTACACTGCAAATTATGGAAAAAGATAAATTAATCAATACTGTTATCGCAGTTCCTATTGATACTTTGCTGCAAATTATGCCTATAACCGATTTTAAAGAACTTCTGATTGAGCATAATGTCGCCAAGCGAATGATAGAGGATTGGTTTTTAACTTACAAGGGCATGTACCAATCGCAACTCGTGGGTTGGCGAGATGAACAACAGACATTAGAACTTATCAAACAATGGTCAATCAAATAAGTCAGCTTCCACCAATTCACAAATGATATGACCAATCGTGATGTGTGTTTCTTGTATTCGCGGTGTGTCAGTGGAAGGCACGTTGAGCAGTAAGTCGCAGATGTTGCGCACTTGCCCGCCTGAAGCTCCTGTCATGGCGATTGTTTTCATACCCAGTCGTTTAGCTTCCTCTATGGCAAGAATGATATTGGAAGAGTTACCGGATGTAGTGATGCCGAATAAAATATCGCCTGGTTTTCCCATTGCTTGTACCATTCTGGCGTAAGTGCGTTCAAAAGAATAGTCATTGGCTACCGCCGTTAGAAAGGACGTATTGACGTGTAAGGCTTCCGCAAACAAAGGCGCGCGGTCTTTATAAAACCTACCTGAAAATTCGGCAGCCAAATGTTGTGCATCAGCAGCACTGCCTCCATTACCACAAAATAGGACTTTTCCTTCATGTTGAAACGTATGAATGCACCAACTAGTAGCTAATTCAATTCGATTGATCAAAGCCTCGTCTTTGACAATTGCTTTTTTGACGTTAATACTTTCATTGATAATATGTTGAATGCGACTTTTCAATGTGTTCTATTTTGTTCATTAAATAATGTGTTCAATAGTGTGAATCAGATGATTCCAACTATATTTTTGCTTTTGTCTTAACAGTCCTTCTTTAAATTTGTCCATCATATCGTTGTAGTAAAAATCAACAATGGCTTCGGCAATCGCTGTTGGATTAACTTCTACTACATAGCCTGCTTCGCTATGAGGTACAATTTCAGGTAAGCCACCTACATTGGTTACCACCATGGGCTTTTCAAAATGGTAAGCCACTTGGGAAATGCCACTTTGGGTCGCCGACCGATAAGGCTGTACCACTAAATCCGCAACGCTAAAGTAGTATTTAATCTGCTCATTAGCAATGAAATGAGTGTGCAGTACCAACTGACTTTTGATAGCTAGTGTGTCTATTATTTTTTCATACTTTTCTGAATTACCGTAGTATTCACCAGCTATGATGAGTTTGACGGGTAAAGCTTTAACTTGAGGATTACTCATGGCTTCGAGTAGTAAATCCAAGCCTTTGTAGTCGCGAATGAAGCCAAAAAATAAAATGTAGCGATAGTTTTCCTCTAAATTCAATGCACTTAACGCTTCTTCTCTGTCCAGAGGTGTCCCATAGTGGTCGTAAATTGGATGTGGGGTTATGGCGATAGGCTGGTTTGTGAATTGGCGCGTATCTTCTGCCACTGCATTAGAGAGTACCACAAAAGCATCGTTGGCTTGTGCAAAATATTTTGCGAATAATTTGTCGCCTAATCTCTTTTCATGTGGAATGATATTGTGGACAATTGCAATAGTTTTGCTCGTTTTGTTTTTTCTAATTTGCCTCAAAATAGTGCCTAAGCAAGGCGCCATGAATGGCAACCAAAACATTGTCAGCACCAAATCAGCATTTAATTGCCGAATTTCTCTGCCAATCTTCCACCAATTCAATGGAGAAATGGAATTTATTTTTACTTGAATATCCAAATCTTTTGGTGGTGCATCTTCTGAATATTGTGTTTTTCCTGGAAAAAGGAAATTAGGATATTGTAGCGAAAAAGTATAAATAATCACTTGATTTCCTGCTTGCTGAAAAGCCTGTGCTAAGCGTTCGCCAAAGGTGGCAATTCCGCCACGCAAAGGATAAGCAGGGGAGAGGAGGACTATTTTTTTCACTGGATACCAGTTTTTTCTTCAATCAAATATTGGTTGCGGTCAGCAGCGTTTCTAGTGATGAGTTCTGCCAAAAAACCAGTTACAAAAAGTTGCGTACCAATGATAACCGTCAAAATACCAAAATAAAATAAAGGTCGGTCAGCAATGCCGTAAGTTTGGTACATGATTTTCACAATGCTCAAATAAATCAAGATAATGAATCCGATTAAAAAAGATAGCACGCCAAAAGTACCAAAAAAGTGCATGGGCTTCTTGCCAAACCTTCCGAGAAAAACAAGTGTCATCAAATCCAAAAAGCCATTGAGAAATCGCTCCAATCCAAACTTAGTAACCCCGTACTTTCTAGCGCGATGCTCTACCACTTTTTCACCAATTTTTTTAAAACCCGCTTGTTTTGCTAGTAATGGAATGTAGCGGTGCATTTCACCAAATACTTCGATGCTTTTCACAACTTCTTGACGATAGGCTTTTAATCCGCAGTTGAAGTCGTTGAGTCGAATACCACTCACAATTCTAGTAATCCAGTTGAAAAACTTAGAAGGAATAGTTTTAGAGATTGGGTCGTGTCGTTTTTGCTTCCACCCGGATACCAAATCGAATTTGTCCTCCATAATCATTCGATAAAGTGCTGGAATTTCTTCGGGGCTATCTTGCAAATCGGCATCCATTGTAATGATTACTTTGCCTTTAGCATGTGTAAATCCTACATTCAAGGCAGCCGATTTTCCATAATTTCTTCGGAATTTAATGCCGACTACACAAGGATTTTGAGTAGATAATGCTTGAATGATTTCCCAAGAACGGTCGCTACTGCCATCGTCCACCATGAGAATTTCATAGCTAAGTCCCATTGGTTCAACTACTTGTCGAATCCAACTCTCTAATTCAGGCAGCGATTCTTCTTCGTTATAAATTGGAATAAGGATGGAAAGATTCATACAATGTGTTCTGTCTGTTTTGAGTTTGCTTCTTTAAGTTCCTTTAAATATTGACTTGAAGAAGCAAACTAGCAGTCAATAACGCAACACTGAACTGCTTATTTTATATTGACGATAACTAAGCCATTTCTGGCGGATTCTTACGCATAATTGCACCCGTAATCGCAGAAACAATAAGTCCTACAAATGCACCACCGAATAGCGCACCACCAATAGCAAGAAAAATATTAGAAGTAGCTTGTGTTTCTTCAACCGCTTCCTGTGCTTGTTCAATCATATCTTCATCCATACCCATCATTTCATACAACCAACTAAGACTAGCATTTTGTCTAGCCACTATTTCAGTATCAATATAGTTCATGTAAATATAACCGAAAATTCCACTTACTAAAGCCGCTAGCATGACGACTAGAATCCCTAAGCTCAAGCATTTGCCCATTGTGATAAAACCTCCTAAATCTTGGTCGCGATGATGGCGGATTGCTAAGGCAACCATACCAAACCAAATCGCTAATTGAATCATAAAACCACTAATTGCACCACCTATGTTTGAACTGGCAAATAAAGTTGTGTAGTTGATTACATCATATCCAATCATAGCCAAACCACCCAATAATCCATAGCGAAGAACGATAGGCATTATAGATTTTTCTTGTGTCGTTGTCATAGTTTTAATGAGTTTTAATTTATTTTGTCCGCAAAATACACATTTCGAGTTGAATGCAATATTGTTTTCTACGAATGATGTATAAAAAGCGATGTTTGAGCGAATGAAAGATTCAGTTGTGTTTTTTGCTTTTGGGTAATATGAAAAAACGTTAATCTTTTCTTATTAACGTACTGTTGACAAACGAAAACCAATAACAAAAGTATTTTTGTGTAAGCAAATAAAATTCAATGAAGATGATTCAAAAAGTAAGTGTTTTCTTAGTCCTTTGTTTAGTAATTGGTTTTCAAGGACTTGCTCAAAAAAAAGTGGTAGATTGGTCATTTGCTGCTAAGAAAGTGAGTGCCGAAGAATACGATGTTACTTTTACGGCAACGGTAAAAAGTGGCTGGTACATTTATTCTCAATTTTTAGTAGGTGATGGTCCGATACCAACGAGCTTTGAATTTGAAAAAACATCAGGTGTTCAATTCATAGGCAAAACTAAAGAAGAGGGTAAGAAGAAAGAAGGTTTCGATGAGGTATTTGGCATGAATGTGATAAAATTCAGTGGTACAGTTACGTTCACACAACGCATTAAGACCAAATCAGCTAAAACAATCACAGGCTATCTGACGTATATGACTTGCGACGACGAACAGTGTTTACCACCAATGGACGTAGATTTTAGCATTAATTTGCCAAAATAATTTCTCGATGAAGTAAACTTTTGAGGAGGCAAAAGGCTTCAAAAGTTTGCTAAATTTGAGCTAATTAAAACAACTATCAACAATAATGAGGACACTTATAATAACTTTCTTGTGGATACTCGCACTTCCGTTCTATTTACTCGCTCAGTTTGAAACACCTGTGACATGGTCATGGGAAGCTAGCCAAATCAACGAGCAGGAATATGAACTGGTGTTCAAAGCTAATATTCAAGAAGGATGGACGCTCTATTCCCAATTTATTGACGGCGACGGACCAATTCCTACCAGTTTTGAATATGACTTGGGCGAGCATTTTGAAATTGTTGGCACTACTCAAGAAGAGGGTAATAGAAAAGAAGGTTTTGATGAGATTTTTAAGATAAATGTTGCTAAGTTTTTAGCAGGTACTGCCTATTTTAGGCAACGCATAAAAATCCTTAATGCGGATTTGCCTATTGTAGGATATTTAACCTTTATGACTTGCGACGATGAACAGTGCTTACCTCCTAAAGATATTGACTTTTCTTTTAGTTTTTCCGCAGTAGCACAGACGGTAGATACAAATAATAAAAGTGCTTTGGCAAGCTATCCACTTGCAGGTATAGAGATAGACCATGCGAATGAACAAATGGATTGCGACAGCAACGGTGCTAATGACATACAACCAACAGGTTTATGGTGGGTGTTTGTGCTAGGTTTTGGTGGTGGATTGCTGGCGTTGCTTACGCCTTGCGTATTTCCGATGGTGCCACTTACAGTGGGTTATTTCACTAAAACCAGCAACACTAAAGCCGAAGGTATCAAAAATGCGATTATTTATGGCTTATCTATCGTTGTGATTTATGTGGCGTTGGGCTTGCTCATCACAGGCATATTTGGTGCGGATGCCTTAAATTTGCTCTCTACTAATGCGGCGTTTAACATATTTTTTGCACTACTATTCATCGTATTTGCACTATCTTTTTTTGGATTAATACCAGAATTGACTTTGCCTAGCTCATGGTCAAATGCAACAGATAATTTAGCAAGCAGTGGTGGATTGATTGGTATTTTCTTCATGGCATTCACACTTTCCTTAGTATCTTTTTCTTGTACAGGTCCAATTATTGGCACACTACTGGTAGAAACAGCAACTGGGGGCGGAGCAACTATTTTTGGTAGAATACCAGCAGGCCCCTTAGTAGGAATGTTCGGTTTTTCATTGGCGTTGGCGTTGCCCTTCGCGCTATTTGCAGCTTTTCCAACTTGGTTAAAATCCTTGCCAAAATCTGGAGGTTGGATGAGCGATGTCAAAGTAACGCTTGGTTTTGTCGAGTTGGCATTAGCTTTGAAGTTTCTCTCCATTGCAGATTTAACGCAAGGTTGGAAAATACTGCCTTATGAGGCTTTTCTTGTTTTTTGGATATTGTGTGCTTTGGGATTAGCACTGTATTTTTTTGGTGTCATCAAATTCCCTGTCAATTATACTAAACCCAGAATGACTTTACCCAAAGGGGTATTAGCATTAGCTTCTTTAGCTTTAGTAGCTTACCTATCGCTAGGTTTTCAATATAGTGAAGTATCTAAAACATTCGTAACCCCTACTTTGATGAGTGGCATTGCGCCTCCTGCTGGACACAGTTATATCTATCCGAATAGTTGCCCTTTAAATTTTGAATGTTACAAAGATTTTGAAAGTGGTTTAGCAGCGGCAAAAGTTCAAAATAAGCCTATTTTACTTGATTTTACAGGACATGGCTGCGTGAACTGCCGCAAAATGGAGGATAATGTTTGGAACAAAAAAGGAATTTACGAACTCATCCGCGACGAGTACGTGCTAGTATCGCTTTATGTAGATGAGCGCAAGAAACTGGAGCAACCTTATGCTTCGCCCATAGATGGCGGCATTCGTCGAACAGTGGGCGACCAATGGTCAGATTTTCAGCAGTTGCATTTTCAGCAGCAATCGCAACCTTACTATGTGCTGCTCAGTCCTGACGGCAAAGTATTAAATAAGCCCGTAGCTTACACCCCTGATGAAACACAATATGAAGATTTTTTGAAATGTGGTTTAGCACAATTAAAGTGATGTTTTGGTGGGCTTTTTTGAATAGTGATTTTTTACAAATAACAACAAACGAGCCTACTCAAAATCAGGTAAAATTAGGTATTTAGGGATTGAATCAGTTAAATCTACTAAGGTTTTTTATTTACTAACAAAAAAAGCCACTTTACCTAAAATTTAATACTTTTTAACACTTTTTGCTTTAATTTTAACCAGTTTTTGACGACTTATGCCATAGAGAATTGTTTTTATAGTAACAATTAGTTCACTATAAATCAATTCTTTATCCTATGAAATGGCAAAGCATAGTTATCTTCTTACTTTTACTATATGGCAACCAAACGCTTTTTGGACAAGTGTTTGGTAGAAATAAACCCGTTTACGATCAATTCAATTTTGAGGTATTGGGTACACCCAATTTCAAAATCTATCACTACCTGCAAAATGAAGGTATGTTAGAAGAAATTGCTAACTGGAGTGAGCATTGGTATCGCTTGCATCAGGTGGTACTACGAGATACCATAAAAGGACAAAACCCAATCGTACTGTATAATGACCACCCCGATTTTCAGCAGACAAATACGATTCAAGGAGCAATAGGAACAGGTACAGGCGGCGTAACAGAAGCTTTTAAGAACAGAGTTATACAGCCATTTGCTATGTCCAATCAACAAACGCATCACGTATTAGGGCATGAACTGGTACATGCTTTTCAGTACAATTTGATTTTGAAAAATGACTCGATGTCCCTTCAGAATTTGGCAAATGTTCCATTATGGATGGTAGAAGGTCTAGCAGAGTATTTATCTATAGGGCGAATTGACCCGCATACCTCTATGTGGATGCGCGATGCTGTATTACAAAATGATCTTCCTAGTATCAAAGATTTGAATAATCCTAAATACTTTCCTTATCGGTATGGTCATGCGTTTTGGGCTTTTGTTACAGGCTTAATGGGGGATGGTGTAATACGGGATTATTTTGTTAATACTGCAAAATTCGGCTTAGAGCAATCTACATTAATGAGTTTTGGCGTTGGCACAAAAGAACTTTCTGAATTGTGGCATAAAACGCTACGCGAGCATTACACGCCGTTGATGCGAGACCAAAAGGAAAGACCAATCGGCAAAAAAGTGATTGAAGCTACTAATAGTGCAAGGATGAATGTTGTGCCAGTCATTAGCCCCAATGGTCAGTATATTGCTTTTCTTTCGGAGCGAAATTTGTTTTCAGTAGATTTATTCCTTGCTGATGCTCGAACTGGGCAAATTATTAGAACTTTAGCAAGTGCTACTAAAAGCACCCATATTGACGATTATAGTTATATTGAATCCGCAGGAGCATGGTCGCCTAAAAGTAATGAATTGGCAATAGTAGGGGTGAAAAAAGGAAACAACTGGTTGATTATTAAAGATGTAGAAACAGGAAAAACCGTAGAAGAATTTAGACTAGAAGGTGTGCCAGCATTTAGCAATCCTGCGTGGTCGCCCAATGGAAAGTCAATCGTTGTGTCGGGCTTGGTGGATGGGCAAGTGGACTTGTTTACCGTAAATTTGAATACAAAGCAAGTAACGCGCTTAACAAACGATATTTATTCGGAGGTAACGCCTAGTTGGGCACCTGATGGTACTGCTATATTATTTGCAACTGATGAACTTTCTTTCGAGCGTGGTCGCGTGAATGGCAAATGGAAATTCAACTTAGCAGAATTGGATATTGTTACAGGCTCGAAAGAGCATTTAGCTATTTTCTTGGAAGCCAATAACTTAAATCCACTTTATGACTATCGAGGAAATATTTTATTCCTTTCGGATAGAGATGGCTTCCGAAACTTATACCGCTATGATGTTGCAAGAGATGTAGTCTTCCAAATGACAGACCTATTAACAGGTATTTCGGGTTTAACCCCTTATGCTCCAGCTATTTCTCTTTCTCGTTCTAACAATCGAGATAAAGTGCTTTACACACATTATTGGAAAGGTGGTTATGATATTTATGTGGCTGACCAAGACCAATTTTTGAGTAAACCACTTAATATGAATGATGTAGATATGGCTGCTGCCGAACTGCCTAAAGTAGTACCAGGGGCTAGAGTCGTTGTCAATTCCAATATGGATAAGTTAGATCAGCTGCCAAGATTAGATATGTTTGATTTTAAAAAATTAGAATATCGCCCTAAATTTAAAATGGACTACATTGGTGGTTCAACAGGTGTCGGTATTGGTTCATTTGGTGGTTTCGGTACAATGACAGGTGCCGCTGGCGGAGTGGACTTATTATTCAGCGATATATTAGGGAATAACCAGTTTTTTAGTACCTTAGCATTAAATGGCGAAATTACTGATTTTGCAGGAGTATTATCTTACCTAAATCGCAAGAATCGCATCGCATGGGGTGCTGCTTTGTCACATGTGCCTTTCCGCTCAGCTCGTTTTTATCCAAGTCGTTTGGATAATATCTCTGTGGGAAATGGTGCTACAGCTACGGTTATTAGAAATGACATTGACATTCAGCGAATTTTTGAAGATCGCTTGAATTTATTTGCACAATTTCCTTTTTCAAAAAAGGTTAGGGTAGAGGCTGGAGCTTCATTTTCAATTTATTATGACCGTTTGGATAGAACTTCTACATTTTATCAGGCTATTCCAGCAGGTAATAGCTTTTTTAGAGGATCAGCCATAGGTCAATCGAGAGAACGCATCAATCAAGAAAATCAGCTAGACTTAAATTTCTTTACGGTCAATGCTGCTTTGGTGGGCGACAATTCTTATTTTGGGTTGACTTCTCCTTTGCAAGGTTGGCGTTATCGCTTTGGTGGCGTGCATTACATGGGGGGGTTTAATCTGACTAGTGTTACGGCTGATTATCGCCATTATCTTAGATTGAAACCTGTAACTTTAGCTTTTCAAGCGATGCACGAGGGTAGATATGGCGAGGATGCTAATAATATTTTCCCAATTTATCTAGGCTACCCATGGAATGTCAGAGGTTTAAACTCTGCTAATGCGGAACAATTATTACTAGAAAATAATATTGACCCTAATATATTATTGGGTAGTAAAGGCTTGGTAACTAAATTTGAAGTTCGTATTCCATTTACAGGACCAAAGCAGATTTCATTATTTAAGTCAGATTTATTTTTTTCTGAACTGTCCTTTTTTACTGATGCAGGTATTACATGGAATAATGCCAACAGTTTCAACAGAGATAATGTGTACTTTAACTTTGATGATGCCACCGGCAATCCAGTTCCTGTTAATTTTTACTCCCGACCCTTAGTAACAGCGGGTGCATCACTTAGGGTGAATTTGTTCGGCGCACTTATTGTAGAGCCTTATTATGCTGTACCTGTCTTAGGAAATACAAGAGGAGCATTTGGTATTAATATTTTGCCGGGTTGGTAGTGCATTTATTGTGGTGAGTTAGCTGGAATATTAACTCACCACAATAAGTAACATCAAACTTTACCACCCCAAAGTTACCTCCATAGCAGCAGACATTTGTGAAAATCTTTTCCAATCATTTTGACTGCCATACTTATAAAAATGAGTAGCACCAACTGAAGGAATACTAATCGGAAAGCCCAAGCGGTTGCCTTTACCTCCAGCATATACCCATTCGGCGGAGGCTACAAAATCGTCTTCTACCTTAATTTGATAGCGCGATAAATCTACTGCTATCCAACCTGTTTGGCGGTTAGTCGCTGTTATGATAAGATTTTCAGGCATCAGATTTCGGTCGGGTTTTCCTTTTTTTACAGTGTAAATATTGATGCGAAAATGAACCGTATCAAAATTATTTTGTGCCACATAAAATCTAAATTGTTCTAAATAAGCAGATTTTTGCCCTTTAAAATGTCGCCCAATTTCAGAACCTAAGTTTTGATTAGCTAGTTTATTAATAGCTAAGTTAGTAACGTTTTTAGGATTAATTTTTATATTTCCTCTTTTTTCGTAATGCTTAAACGGCGCACGCACGACCACTTCTGGTAAATTGATATTACTGGGCTGCATTTGTACAACCATCGGAGATTGCTTTGCAGCGGTTTCAGTCGTCATGGTAGCAGCAATAAAACTAATGCTAGAAAACCGAATAGAATCTGTATTGGAAAGTGTAGAAGGAAGTGCCAACTCGAATTTACCAGATAAATCGGATACCGTGCCATGTGTTGTTCCTATGACGCCAATATTGACATAAGCAAGTGGTTCTTTGGTATCAGAATGTACTATTTGTCCCGAAATAGTTTGTGCTGTAATTGTTCCAAATAATGAAAATAAAATAGAGATAATTAGTATTTTTTTCATAATAATAGTTGTTTTTAAATTGAATAAAAAATGTGTTTAAGCGGTAAATAAAAAGCGCATTCCACTCATAGAAAATGCAGTGATTAAAGCAAAAATAGTCATTGATAATTGCCATTTTTTGGGTGAATTTATAATGGTAATAACAATGGTATAAATTAATAATAGCCCAAGAAAAAATAATGGAATGCGTAAGGTGGGACTATATTCCTGAACAGAAATTAAATCCCCTGCTAAGTATAAATTATTGATAGTTAGATAAGTAGATGCCTCTGTTAAATTAGATAACAGAAAAAACAAACACCAGAAATAAATAAATGAATTAGTCAAAACATTGGCTCTCCAAACTATCCAAATGAATAAAGCTAATAGTAAATTCACTGCGATGCCTGCCATGCCAGCATAAAATTGTTGCCAACCTTCAAGTGCTGCTGCACATGCTTCGTCAATAGGATTTGGACTTGCATTGGCAAAGTGTGGCGGTACGTGCATATGCAATACGTCTGTCTTGCAGGCAAAATGTGCATAAGCAAGGCTGTGTCCTAATTCATGTAACCAAATAGTGCTATATAATGCGGTGTAACCCAATATAATGTAAAGCACTGTATTGCCTATTTTCTTCATTTTTATGTGATTTTTTAAAAATTAATAATTGACCTCTGTTGCACGATTTACCCAAAGTTGGCGACGAGTGATGCGCAAGCCACCTCTTTTTTTTGCCATACGAACAGTAATGATGATGGAAGCAGCAATTGTGAGTCCTCTGAAAATATTGGCATAAACGTCGCCTGCTGCATTGCTACTTGTTTCAAAAATAGTCCACCAAGCATTCATGAAGAGATGGAGGAAAATAGAAATCCAAAGCTGGTTGTTCCATTCAATGTAGAGCCATGCAAACCACATCCCGCCCATAGCCGTAACGGCAAGTACACCAATAGCACTACCAAAACTATTAGCTTGGTACAAATGTCCAGCAGAGAATATGACAGCATTGAGCAACCCTGCTGGTATGAAACCCCAGCCAGCATAGCGGTAAAGCTGACCGAATAAAAAACCGCGATACAACAATTCTTCAAGAATTGGAGCAATTAAGACACTATATAAAATGCGGTCAAATGCTAAATTCATTTGGAATTGACTAGCAATGGCATAACCAATGAGCATGGGTAGGGTCATCAAAAAAGCAAAATATAATCCTCTTAGAAATCCAGATTGAATGCCCCATGCTGCTAATAACTTATTTACACGTTGGTGTATGATAAATAAACCGATGGCAGCAACTGATAATTGTAAGAAATAGAAAAGAAGTTTTTTAAACCAAAAAGGTTCTATCGTTAATGACCGTATAAAGGGTGGTAAACCATAATTTATCAATAGGTAGCTAATGAGTACGATAATGGTAATGATAATGTGTTTTCGATTCATCTTTTATTATTTTTTGAATGACGCATAAAATTTACTGACGAAACAAAGATGAATAGTGAAAAATTGACTTGCAAAAAAGTGTGGGTAAGTGCAGGAATAAGGGGAGCAGTGCATTTAAGGTAGGGCGAAATACAGGTTTTTGGGGTGAAATGCAGTTGTTTTTTCTAGTTTATTTGCTTCGTTTACAAGGGACGAGCAGTAAGATACTCGCGCACAAGTTGAATTTTATTTCTTGAAACAGGAATTTCCTCTACTGAATCAATCAAGCGCAGTACATAATTAGGTGATTTACCCTCCATCGCTACCACTTTACTCATGTTGACGATAAAAGAACGATGAACTTGCATAAAATTATCATCTTCTAGTTGTGTTGCTAATTTAGAAAGGGTGCTGCGCAACATTCGTCGCTCTATTGTTTTGCCTTTTTGCAAAAAAACTTCTACATAGTTATCAGCAGCTTTTAGGAGGAGTAATTCTGAACGGAGGATAGTCAGTTTTTCCGTTTTGTTTTCCCCAAAAAGCACAATTACGTCTGGTTTTGGTGCGAGCGTATTTGCCAAATCTTGTCGTTCTAAGTAGTGTTTCACTTGCAAATAGCGGACAGCGACAACCATTAACAAGGGAAATAATGAAGTGGATAAGGCAATACCCATGAAATAAACGTATTCTAGCCATGAAAGCCGGCCACCGAAGATAGAAAAATGATAAAAATAGGTAGCACTCATGCTGGCAAAAGAAATAACGCCTATCAGGAGTAGTTCCTTGTGTAAATTCCAGTGCTCTGGAGCAAACCACGAGCGAAATAGCTGATATAACAAAAATACCAGCGTTACAACGGTAAAAATAATGACAAATCCATAACCTGCCAGAAAGAGTAACTTATCGGGATGCTGAAAAGTATAAGTTCCAAAGGGTTGAAATACAGCTAAAATAAAAAAAATAGCACTACCAATCAGTACAGTAATACTCAAAAAACGGCGAGTGTCGGGACGCGGTATTTGTTGCTGCAAAATCAATTTCATAAGAAAATAAGGTTTAATGGTGAAAGTATTAAATTTCTAACGAAAGGGTATTAACACTTGAATAATCCTCTAAAATTACTCTAGATATTTATTGGCTATTAGGGAATGCAGTAGAACATCACTCCAGTTTTGAAAAAATCAACAACTGACGATTTGATGTTACAATCTTTAAAAGTGCTGTTTATAGTAGAATTAGGGCATTTTTTAAGAACATTTTATCACTCCATCCAAAACTCCACTTTTCCTCCCTTAGCAATATCCTCATGTTGGAAGAAAGGAGTAGTTAATACTTTTCCATTGACGCTCACTTTTTCTACCAGTTTGTGGTCGAGTTGGTTATTATTGACCTTAAATTGAATAGTTTTGCCATTTTCCAAATGTATAGTCGCAGCATCTACTAAGGGACGACCAATAGTATATTCTGGCTTGCCGGGACAGACTTGGTAAAAACCTAGTGCGCTCATCACATACCAAGCAGACATAGCGCCGCAATCCTCATTTCCCGAAATGCCTTCGGGCGTAGGCGCGTAAAGGGTTCGCAGAATCTGGTCGAGTATATGCTGTGCTTTTTGAGGTTGACCCACATAGTTATAAAGATAGGCAACATGGTGGCTGGGTTCGTTGCCATGTGCGTACTGCCCAATCAACCCGCTAATGTCATGGGGAACATTTTCACCGGTTAAGGTGGAGCTTGTAGAGAAGAGTTCATCTAGCTTTTGCTCGAATGCACTTGCACCGCCCATAAGTCGTATGTATTCCTCTAGGTCGTGTGGTACAAACCACATCCATTGCCAAGAATTGCCTTCCACAAAATCACCAATAGCAAGTTCAGAGCGATAGGGGTCGAAAGGTGTTTTCCATTTTCCATTGGCTAGTTTGCCACGCATAAACCCAATTTCTGTATCAAAATAGGCTTGATATTGCTTTGCTCTTGCTTTGTAACGTGCTGCTGCCTCAGGATTATTGGCATATTCTGCTATTTGTGCAATGCACCAATCATAGTAGGCACATTCTAAACCATAGGAGACGGATTCACTAATTGAATCAGCAGGAATAAATCCTTTGTTTTCAATGAAATAAAGGTGCTTAGGCAAGAGCATGGTGGCTCGTGGTTCTACTATTTTTTTGCTAAGTTCGGGGTTGTAATTGGAGCTAACTATAGCTGCTTCTAAAGCGAGGTCAATATCAGTATCAATGCCTTTGGAAATGGCATCAATAATGACAGATACAGAAGGATAGCCCACCATCGTTGCGGTATAGTTGGAAGCCAACTCCCATTTAGGGATAACACCTCCTTCTTTGTACTTTTGTAGTAAATTATTAACCCATGCCTGGCTACGTTGACGGTCAATAATGGTCATTAAAGGATGAAAGGCACGAAAAGTATCCCATAGAGAGTAAACCGAATAGTTGGTGTATCCCTCTGGTGCTTGATGGATTTTTTTATCCATGCCTCGATATTTTCCATCCACGTCTTGCGCTAGCACAGGTGCTAACATACAGTGATACAGTGCAGTATAGAAATTTTGTTTAATATCCAAATGAGGCGTTTCAATTTCGATTTTGCGTAGTTCTTTTTCCCAAGCTCTCTCTGCTTTCGCTTGTATAGCTTCAAAATCCCATTTTGGATTTTCTTGTTCCAAATTTAATCTTGCACCTTCTTTACTTACGGGAGAAATTCCCATTTTAATCAGCACTTCACTTGTGTCCTCTCCTTCAAATTCTAGCCAAATTCTAATCTCCTTTCCTTGAAATGTCATTTCACTTGCTGTTAGTGGCTTGTTGCCATCCATTGCTTTGATGACTTTGAAGGGTTTGGAGGATTGTAAGTAAAAATAAGTAGGATGGTCGTAAGCCCAACCTGATGTAACCCGCTTTCCTTGAATTGTTTGGTTATCAATTATGGTTAGTTCGCCAGATAGGCATTGGTGTCCCCAGTTGGGTTGTAGTACATGTGCTAAATCAAGCAATATTCGAGGCGATGCGTCGGTAAAATAAGTATAGCGGTGCATTCCTGTGCGAGGTGTAGCGGTTAGTTCTGCATTAACGCCAAAGTTTTTGAGTTTAACTTGATAATAGCCTACTTTAGCGGATTCTTCTGGCTTGTCAAAATAAGCCAGAAGGCTATCTTTTGCTTCGCCCGTGAAAGGCAGTATCAGAAAATCGCCCATATCGCCTACACCTGTACCGCTCAAGTGATTGTGCGAAAAGCCATAAATAGTGCTGTCAGAATAATGATAGCCACTAGAAGCATCCCAACTTAACAAGCGTGTATCTGGGCTAAGTTGTACCATGCCAAAAGGTGTAGTTGCTCCAGGATAGGTATGCCCATGTTCGCCTGTACCTATGAATGGGTTAACATATTGGATTAAATTATCTTTCGCTGAATTGTGAGTATTGGTATTTTCTTGCTGACAATTCAGTAAACAAAATATAAAAAGAAGGTAGGGTAGGCTATTTTTCATAAAATTAGGTATGTTGTAATGGCTAACTACTGTTACCCCTATCTAATTCAAAAGAGCTAGATAGGGGTAATGGTACTAAAGTTAAACTATCGAATAATAACAAATTTTTCAGATCTGTAACCTTCTGGTGTTACAATGGATAAAATATAAGTACCATCAGGTAAATCTTGTACAGCAAGTTCCACATTATCATTAGTTATGTTCTTAAAAATGGCTGTTTTTAAGACGTTTCCTTGCATATCTACTACTCCAATTTTGACTTCTTTTGCTACATTTTTCATATTGAATTGTAGATTAAGAAAATCAGTAGCAGGGTTTGGACTTAACGTTATCTTTGTAGGCGCAAGCAAATTTTTAACTTCTTTTGTATTCACAAAGCCATCCAAATGTAAGCGGGTAATGACAGTACCAGCACCCCAGCCACCACCATATAATTGGTCGAGTTGAAGCGGGGTTGTTGGGAAAAGGTAATCTACTTTTGAGGTAGCGGTAAAAGCAGGAGCAATACCTGTACCTGCAATTGTGCCATCATAAAGTAGGGATACATAGTATAATGAGTTAGCATCTAGTTTTACAACATTTCCGCCCGTAATAGATTCTAGTTCGACAAAAATTAATTCACCTGGTTTCTCTCTACCATTGATGGTGTATGCCCCAAATGCAACTGGTGTTAATTCTTCAAAAGAAGTGCGCAGGTCAAGTACACCATCATTATTGGCATCGCCGTTGTAGATAATAACACTAATTAAATCCCCATCGGCTTCGCCACTAAAAACTGCTGCGGCATTTTCAATGCCAAAGGATACAAAACTAGGAACGACCTCGCCTGAAGTAAAAACTGCTGATGCTGTTTGGTATTTTAATTGGCTAGCTATAAACAAATCTTCACTTGGAGCAAGCCCACCAATATATAAATCATTGTCTGTACCAAAAGTTTTATCAGAAATAACGAAGCTTGTTTCTTCTTTAAAATCATTAGAAAAATCTGTGTAAATCATTTTGTACTTACCTATCTCGGTAGGGGTATAATTGGGAAATCGGATAGTAGTATCTACATTTGGACGGAGATTGAAAATGCGTTCAAATGATTGTACTTGACCACTAGGCGATTCTACGTCTAAGGTAACACGAACATTGTTAAATTGGCGATTTGAAGCATTAATGATATTGTAGCCTCCACTAACTGGTAAAATGTGGCTTTCCGGTGTGAAATAAGTGCTTGCTCCATAAACCGCATCTACAAATACATCTACAACTCGAATGCTGATTTCTACTTTTTTTCCTTGCTTAAAAAGCTGGTCAATGATGGCGCAAGTTTCAAAGGAAAGAAAGCCTGATGGTATTCTATCTTGATTTTCAAAACTACCCGCAGACATACCAATCACGCCTTGATTTGGAACATTATTACAAATTAATGCACCGACTGCACCGGCTAATTGTGCATTTTGGATTTTGTCTGAAAAAAAGCAGCTACCTCTTCTGATGAGTGCAAACTTACCATTAATCGCACTAGTAGCTCTACTACAAAGGAGTGAATCTCCTTCTTCGGTGCGCGCCCAAGCAATTTCACCTGAAAAATTGTTTCCTGTTTGGTATCGAAAAGCAAATCCATCACCAGGTAAACCCATCTCAAAACGATCAGCATTTTCCTCTGGGCTAGTAATGAAGAAGAATGCTCGTTGACTAAAAGAAACTTGCAAATAAGTGAGTAGTAGAAATAAGATGTAAATTCTTTGCATGCTGTAATATGTATTTTAAGTTATTTACCAAAGATAAATGAATAAACGCCAATACATCAACTTTATTAGCTAGTTTTTTGCCGCAGAAGCATAAAAATAGGCGATGAGTTCCGTTTAGATGATTTACTTTTTTCAGTTTAAGAAAACATTTGTTACTTTGCCTTAACAAATATAACAATCGAATTAGTATGAAAGAACTATTGCTCTTTACCCTTTTGTTGCTGAGTATTACAACCTTTACATTTGCTCAATCTTCAAGTACAACGACTGTCGCCAATTCTATTTCAGAAACTTATCAAGGATTAAAATTTAGAAACATTGGTCCGTTTCGTGGAGGTCGTACCAATGCAGTTGTTGGGGTGAAAGACAATGACCAAATTTACTACTTTGGTGGCGTAGGTGGTGGTATTTGGAAAACGGAAGATGCTGGTGTAAGTTGGAAAAACATATCAGATGATTTTTTTAAAACGGGTTCTGTTGGTGCAATTGCTATTGCGGAAAGCGACGCTAACGTGATGTATGTAGGCATGGGCGAACATGCCGTGCGTGGTGTGATGACCACACATGGCGATGGAGTGTACAAATCCACAGATGGCGGTAAAACTTGGCAACATATTGGTTTAGAGCAGTCTCGGCATATTGCTGCCATTAAAATTCATCCTACCAATCCAGATGTAGCGTATGTGGCAGTGCAAGGCGCTTTGCACGCAGATAGTGAGCACAGAGGTGTTTATCGCACTACAAATGGCGGTACGACTTGGGAAAAAATACTTTACGTGGACAATACCACAGGTGCTGCCGATTTGAGTATGGATGCTCAGAATCCTCGCGTGTTGTATGCGGGAATGTGGTCACATCGTCGCTATCCTTGGCAAGTGGTGAGTGGAGGAGCAGGCAGTGGGCTTTATAAATCTACAGATGGTGGTACAACTTGGAAAAAACTAAGCAAAGGTTTGCCTATTTTAATGGGTAAAGTTGCTATTGATGTTAGTCCAGTTAATCCTGCTCGCGTGTATGCAAACATAGAAGCAGAGGGCGAGAAAGGAGGTGTTTACCGTTCTGACGATGCAGGCGAAACATGGATGCAAACTTCTAAAGATAGAATCACTATTGCTAGAGCATGGTATTACATCGAAATTTTTGCTGACCCAAAAGATGAAAATAAAGTTTATGTATTGAATGCGCCTTTTTTGAAATCTATTGATGGAGGAAAAACTTTTCAGCCTATTCCTAATCCACACACCGACCAGCACGATCTTTGGATTAATCCCAACAACACAGAAAATATGATTTTAGGTAACGATGGTGGTGCTTGTATTACTTTTAACGGTGGAAAAACATGGAGTTCTCAGCAAAATCAGCCTACGGCACAATTTTACCGCGTGATTACAGACAATCGTTTTCCTTATTATGTGTATGCTGGGCAACAGGATAATTCTACGGTAGCTATTGCTAGTCGTACAGATGGTACAAGTATTGGTTGGAAAGACTGGTATCCTGTGGCGGGTGGTGAAAGTGCTTTCTTAGCCTTTGACCCCGATAATCCTCGTTACGTTTATGGAGGAAGTTATCAAGGTAATATTTCATCATACGACCATCAATCTGGTTCAATAAAGGATATTATGGCTTACCCCACAGTGGGTTTAGGGTGGAATCCAAGCGAAATGAAATATCGTTTTAATTGGAATGCACCAATAATTACTTCTCCTCAAGATAGAAATGTAATTTATCATGCAGGCAATCATGTTTTAAAATCAACGGATAGAGGGCAAAGCTGGCAAGAAATAAGCCCTGATTTAACCAGAAATGACAAAAGTAAACAAGTGCTAGGAGGCGCACCTTTTACGAATGAAGGTGCAGGAGGTGAAAATTATAACACCATTACTTACTTGGTAGCTTCTCCACATGAGCAGGGTGTACTTTGGTCGGGAAGTGATGATGGATTGATTTATTTGACAAAAAATGATGGCAAGGATTGGACGAATGTAACGCCTAAGGGCTTGGGCGAAATGCTTGTCAACGCTATTGAAGTTTCCCCACACGATGCTGCAACGGCTTTTGCGGCAGTAACGAATTACAAAATGGGAGATTTATCGCCGATGGTTTATGTAACTCAAGATTATGGTAAAACATGGAGAAATAAAGTAAAAGGTATTGATAAAGAACACTTTGTGAGAGTAGTTCGAGAGGATAAAAAAATAAAAGGCTTGCTTTACGCAGGTACAGAGAGTGGGCTTTATGTCTCCTTCAACAACGGCGACCAATGGGAAAAAATGCAACTCAATTTGCCTATTTGTCCTATCACCGATTTGATTATTCAGGATAACGATTTGGTCGTTGCCACTTCAGGTAGAGCTTTTTGGATATTAGACGATTTGAGTGCTATTCAGCAAAGTAAAGGACAAATGGCACAGAAATTGGCTATATACACTCCAAAACCTACTTACAAATTCAACATTAATACCCCTGATAATCCGCCTTCTGGAAATGGTCAGAACCCGATGAATGGAGTTATTATTGATTATTCCTTACCCGAAAACATGGATTCTATTGAATTAAAACTGGAAATTTTAGATAATAATGGCGAATTAGTAAGATTATATGCTAGCAAAAAAAATGAATCTATAAAATCTTATCCTGGTGGACCGCCAGCAGATAAAATACTGCCTACTAAAAAAGGGGTTAATCGCTTTAACTGGGATTTGCGCAGAAATACACTGCCAAGTGTAGAAGGGGTATTCATGCTTGGCGATTATAGAGGCGGTTTGGTTGCGCCAGGCGAATACACACTGCGACTTTCTGCTAATCAAGAAATAGTGGAAACAAAAGCGTTAGTTATTCCTGACCCTCGCATTGAGGCTACACCAGAAGAATATGAGGCACAACAAGTAATTCTAAAAACTATTGAAACCGCAGTGCGAGAGATACACAATAGCGTCAATGAAATGCGCAGAGTGAAAAAACAGCTCATGCAAATTAATGAGTCTTTAAAATTGGTAGATGGAACAACTGCACTTCAAGACTCGGCAACAGATATTGTAAAAAAAATAACAACTTGGGAGGAGGCATTAATACAGCCTAATCAAAAGACCTTTCAAGATGTAATTAACTTTCCGAATAAATTAAATGCAGAGCTAGTTGACTTGAAAAGTAGAGTAGATGAACTTATGCCCGCACCTACACAAGGCGCAAAACAGAGAATGAATGAACTTTTAGCAGAATGGGCAACGTACAAATCAGATATGAAACAGTTATTGCAACTCGATGTTGCCAACTTTAATAAACAATATCAGCAGAAAGCACTGCCAGCAGTGGCAATACCAAAACTACAAGAACAAGGTAAACCGTAATAGAAAATATATTCAAAATCTATCATTCCTAATTGGAATGGATGTAAATATGCAGGAAGAAAAACAAACAATTATTTTTGGAAGGCATCCTGTGGTGGATGCTATAAA
>CALDYY010000129.1 GCA_937944245.1 uncultured Saprospiraceae bacterium
ATTGAAAATAATTTGCACAGTCACTAACGACCTTACTTACGATCAACGTATGATTCGTATTTGTACCACTTTAGCTCAAGCTGGGTATGAAGTGATACTGCTAGGCAGACAGCAAAAAAAATCCCAACCAATTCAGCAACAATTATTTCTCCAGAAAAGATTAACTTGTTTTTTTCAAAAAGGTAAATGGTTTTACATTGAATATAACATACGTTTGTTCTGCTATCTACTTTTTCAAAAAGTAGAAGTGCTTTATGCTGTGGATTTAGATACGATTTTACCCTGTTTTTTGGTAGCGAAGTGGCGCAGAAAAGTGATTGTTTATGATGCACATGAATATTTTACTCAAACTCCAGAACTGGTAAATCGAAAATTGGTACAATCTATTTGGAAATGGATAGAGCGATTTACTGTTCTAAAAATACCTTACTGTATCACTGTGGGAGATGGATTGGCGCAACTTTTTGAACATCAATATCAAAAACGCTTTACCGTATTACGCAATATGCCCTTTCGCACAGAAGTTAATTCATCCACCTTAAAACATCAGCCCCCAGTGCTACTTTATCAGGGGGCTTTGAATGCTGGTCGTGGTTTAGAAGAGATGATTGCTGCCATGCCTTATCTGCTGGAAGTTGAACTCTGGATAGCTGGGGAAGGCGATTTATCTAGTTTACTTCGCCAAAAAGTGGCAGATTTAAACCTTTCTCAACAAGTAAAATTTTTAGGTTACATAACTCCTGAAAATTTAAAAAAGCTTACACCAAAGGTAACAATCGGACTCAATTTGCTGGAAAACAAAGGTTTAAGTTATTATTATTCTCTTGCTAATAAGGTATTTGACTATGTGCAAGCAGGTGTGCCTTGTATCAACATGGACTTTCCTGAATATCGTTATCTGAATACTAAATACGAAGTAGCTTTACTTATTCCTGATTTGGAAATAACAACTTTGGTGAATGCTGTAAATGAATTGCTTCAACAACCTACTTATTATCAGATGCTTCAACAAAATTGTTATTTGGCAGCTCAATATTGGCACTGGGAACAAGAGCAGAAAGAACTTATTGAATTGTTTCAACGAATAAAAACAGAAAATTTCCTCACTTTATAAGCAGCGTTCTCACTAGCGCAAACGTTTTCAAAAAGAAATAATAAACGTTTAAAGAGGGTTTAATGCTAAAATATGCCTTCAACTCCAATGCCTTAAAGATTAACTTGGTTTTTAGTTGGTTTTGTTTGTTAGTAGTAAGGGGCGTTCAGAAACGTCCCTCTTTATTTTGCATTTTGCCGTACCCTAAATTTTAATGAAACTACTTTTTACAATATTATTATTCGGTGCTTTAAATACTAAATAGTAAACACCGCTTTGTTGAGTGGTCATGTTGATTTGAGTTGTGTTCTTGTAATGACCTATTTTTTGCCCAAAAATATTGTACAATTCTACTTCAAAATTTTCTAGTTCATAAGGAAATGTTAGGTAAATTACTCCATTAGTAGGATTTGGAAAAATAGCAATAGCAATATCATTGACTTTTTCAGTTGTATTAACTGAAGTTAAGCAATTAGGCAAACCGCTGACCTTATCTAGCACATCGGATTGTCGCGTTCTTACTCCACATTGATTACCATTTGGCGTAGCTTTAATTTCTAAGTAACAATCTTCGACACCATCATAAGGTTGCCAAGCAACTAAGTTCATGCCATTAGGATTGCCTGTTGTTGCAAAATTAACCCAATAGTTTAGCATGTTTACTTGCATACTATCATCTTGCGGTCTAAACAACAAACCTCTTCCAAACGGGGTGTCTTCCCAAGTATTAAAAATGTAGAACAACTCCATACCATGATATGCACCAAAAGCCTGTAATCCAGGTATTTGATGCTCATAGGTGAGAAAATATCGCCAAACTGGTTCAGTTTGGTTTTCGCTGATACAAGTTGCTACTCTTCGCGCTGGTGCAGTGAACTGTAAATCTGTGAAAAAGTTAATGTATGAATTTCTAGCTTGCTGGTTGCTCGTTCCTGGAGGGTATAAGTCGCGCACAGATGATTGAAAAGTAGATGGTACAATTTCTCGAATAAACTGGTTAAATATCAAAGGAGTAATGGAGCTAGGGGCTACAATACTTATTTCATTGGCATTAGAACCTACAATAAGTGGCACTTTGTTGAAATTCCCACTTTGAAAAGCCTCAAATGGACTCTGTTCAAATACATATCCATCTAAAGTAGCTGTCCAATTAAGTCGTGCAATTCCATTTTCAAATGCGTTAGTCAAGTCTTTTACCAAAGAGTCGGCTGGCAAACTGCGCATGTACTTTATTTTTTCTAGGTCATTTCCAGTGGTAAGATATTTATTTACATAATTAATGCCCGTATTTTTAGCCTCTTGATAAGGAAGCATAACTGGTGAACCACTTTGAATAATTGCCTTATGGAACAAGCCATTAGCCAGCGGCGATACTAATAAGTTGCTCACATTAACTGCTCCTGCACTTTCGCCAAAGATAGTAACATTATTAGGGTCACCTCCAAAATTAGCAATATTATCCTTCAGCCAATTTAGAGCCATAATTTGGTCTAGGACGGCGAAATTACCAGTTTTATTGTTAGTTTGTTCTCCTTCAAGTCCAGGATGCACCAAGAAACCTAGCGGACCTAGCCTATACTGAATGGTTACTACAACAACATTACCTCGTTCCGACATATTTTTACCAAAGTATAGAAATTCACTGGTAGAGCCATTTTGATTACCACCACCGTGAATGAAGACCATTACAGATAATTTTTCAGAAAGGCTTGGTGTCCAGATGTTTAAATATAAGCAATCTTCATTTCCAATAATCTCATTTTCTGATTTTTGTGGGCAAGGTGGCGCAAAAGTAGAGGCATCTCGAATGCCTATCCATGCCTCAGGCTTTTGTGGTGCTTTCCAACGTAAAGTATCAAGTTCACTGACCACAGGTGGTTTTGCATATGGAATCCCTAAAAATTGAAATACATTCCCGTTTTGGCTGCCTTGTATTTGTCCATATTGAGTGGATACAACTTGTGCGAATCCAGACATTAATGACAATAGAATAAAAAGAATCGATAGTGTTATCTGCATTTTGTAAAAATTTTATAAAAACACGAACGCTTTTCAGAGATGTTCTTGTACATGATCTAATTTATGTTTTTATATATAAAAATAAATATTATATTTACGTGTAATATTTGATTGTGTATATAATATTTATATTAAACGTATATACATCATATAGACTTATATAGTGATAATTCACAGCTTATCTTTGTAACTACCTGATTATAAATAATTTAAAAGTCTGCAAAACATTAATTATTCCTACAGGGATCTATTAGGAACTATATTTTTATGCTAATAGAGCTTTTGTTTGCTGTAGTTGCTATTTACTAACACAAGCAAAGCAACACCATGAACAGCAAAAAAATTATTGTATTGCTACTGATTTTGATTTACTTTTTACCGTCAAATGCACAATTTCAGAGAACCGCAAATGATTTGGTTGTACCTTACGAAGGTTATTTTGGGTATGGTACTAATCTTGGTTATTATCCGCCTTGGTCGGCAGAGCAACTTGGTGATTTGGCATTTGGAAATCCTCTGGTTGGCGTTCCAGGTGTTGGCATTACAACGCTTCGTTCTGCACTTTTTGAGTTTTTTCAGGAACAATGGGGATATGATTTTCGAGTTAGAACATTTAAGCACTATCAGAACTTAGGCGATACCGACCATGTTCTTTTTGTTGGGTATCCTAAGTGGGAACATAGAGATACTACTTACTATTGCGATGATATTCCCTCAGAGCTTTTTGCTAACCTCTATGAGCCAATCTGGGATGATGGTTTGAACGGTACGCCTTACAATGATCAAAACTATTATGCAGCCTACCTTTACAAGACAGTGATGTTATATAAAGATTATGTAAAGTTTTGGGAAGTTTGGAATGAACCGGACTACTCTTTTTCTGCAATGTCTATTTATGCACCTGGTGTAGCAGGTAATTGGTGGGAAAACAATCCTGATCCCTGCGATTATGATATTCACGCGCCTATTTTTCATTACATCCGTATGTTAAGAATCAGCTATGAAATCATAAAAACGATTGATTCTACCGCGTATGTAGCGATTGGAGGTATTGGCTATCCTAGTTTCTTAGATGCTGTTTTGCGAAATACAGATAATCCAGATGACGGTAGCATTGATAAGGATTATCCACTAAAAGGTGGTGCTTACTTTGATGTGTTGAGTTATCATGTTTATCCTCACATTGACGCTAGTTTAAGAACATGGAATAATGAGCAACAAAAATTTAATTACAAACGCAATACTGACGAAGCTGTAAAAGGAGTAATTGATTTGAAAGATAGATTTCAAGCTGTGTTGTCTAAGCATGGATATGATGGTCAGAAATATCCCGAGAAGGAATGGATTATAACAGAATCAAATGTGCCTAGGAAGCCTCTGAATGAGGGATTTGGTTCTGACGAAGTGCAGCGAAATTTCATTATTAAAGCATTAGTAGAAAGTCAGAAATATAATATAAAGCAATTTCACATTTATACACTTGGTGACGAGTGGAATAGTGATGAAGCCACTCAGCAATTTGAGGAATATCAAATTATGGGGCTTTATGATAAGCTAACAGGTAGAAGATTATCAGAGATTAAAGCCAATGATGTTGGTATTGCCTATCGAACCTGCTCAGAGTTGCTTTATGGAAAGCGGTTTGATGCTAAGAAATTTGAGGCATTAAAACTTCCAACAGGTATTAATGGTGGTGTATTTCGCAATGATATTGGTGAAACAGTGTATGTTGTTTGGGCAGAAACTACTCAAGACCAGTCAGAGGAGGCAACGGCAATCTTGAATTTGACTAAAAGCACAGGAGTAAGGAAATTTGTTCAGAAATACTGGCATAGTAGCGAAACTAAAGATTCTATGTTGGTGGAAGGCAAACAAATTAACTTGACCGGCGCACCTATATTTTTGAGTCCCGTAGAAAACAACAATATTGTTTCTATTAAGCCATATCAATTAGATGTCTTTCCAAATCCATTTACAGATAACTTAAATATTAAACTTGATTTAGATATGGAGCAAAAAATATATTTAAGAATAACCAATCAATTTGGTAATGTAGTAAATACCATTATCCCTAACACATGGATGGAGGCTGGCACATACACTTGGGAATTAAATACTTACTATCTTCAAAATGGTGTCTATTTTCTAGAATATACCTCTGATGTATTAAGTACGATTAATCGAGTATTACTGATAAAAAATAGATAGTTTTTAGGTTTTATTGAATCGTTTGATTACTTACATATTAATCAAACGATTCAATAATTTATAATAAGTAACTATAATCTACAACCTCCAGTGAAATCGCGAGCATTGAACTTAGTGCTTACATTGCCACGAAGATTTTTATAAGTACCTTCTATGGTAACTTCGTGCTCACCATTTCGCTTAGGGCTGCAATACTCAAATAAATAATAACTGTTAGCATCATCACTTATTTTGCTGGCAATTTTATTAAATGTAGCGATTAATCGCTCTGTGTTTTGAGCTAATTCAAAACCGTTCTTACCAATTGCTTTCAAACTTTCTGTATCAATTTCACTACCTAATCCTATACTATAAAAAGTAACTTCTTTGTTTGCTGTTTTAACAGCGTTGGTTGCTTGAGCTTTGGTAAACCTAGCTGCTTGGTCTGTACCATCTGTGAATATTACCATAGCCGCTGCATGAGAAAGATTATCATTTGTAAACTGAATAGCAACATTATTTATTTTTTCTATTCCCTTTAAAACTGCCCCATACAAATCAGTAGAGTTATCTTGGCTAATATCTTTATTGATACTTTCTATTGCTGTAATTAATTGTGTCTTATTATTCGTAAAATCAATTAATTGATGTAGTTTATCCTCTCCATCAAACCAGCTAATTCCTACCTTTACATCTCCGTCGCTATTTGCAGGAATAATCGAATTAATAAACGCTTTAGAGGCATCTTTCAATTGCGGTAGGTAACTATTGGTAACACTACCACTTAAATCTAAAATTAGAAGTGTACTATAACCAAATTTTTGTGCACGTGGCGATATTTTTCTAGCTGCTTCATCCACAGAAATCCGATTTCTATTTTCATAGATATTAAAATCTTTTTCTTGCATCCCTGCTACGGGAAGCCCATCTTTAGTTTCGACTTTAAAAAACACAGACACTCTTGCAGGCAAGGACTCTGATTTGTTTTGTATTGTTAATCTCAAGCCGTCTGTCTGAATAATTTCTGGCACTTCATCTTTCTTGCAACTTACAAGGAAAACTACAACCAAAATATATCCTAAATACTGAATTGCTTTCATCATTTAATTAGTTTTTACAGAGATGTAACGAGTGTATAATAGAAAAATTGCAAGATGAAAATGCTCATCTTGCAAAAGTTTTCTTAAAATCTAATTTGTAATACTTAAAAAGTGTTAATGTTTTTATGCTTCCTCTGTTATTGTAGCATTTGTAATATTCGCTTTTAATTCTTCGACAGAAGCGTTTCTATCTTCCTCTGTTATAAATACCCGACTTTTTCCAACTACTTGACCGTTAGTTGCTTTTACATTAAAAAACGGTTTACCACTCGTTACCCCTACTTTCAAATCTATATTACCTTCTGCTCCGTTTTTAATCAAAGACTGGATTCCTTTTTTTGCACTACTCTTTTGTTTGTAGCCTTCACTTGTGATAATTGCGTTTCCAGATTGGTCGCGAAGTATGAAATAAAATTCACCATTTTTATCGCTCTTTTTTAATTCAAATTTCATAACAAAAATATTTTAATGGTTTTAAAAAATTTTGAACTAATCTTTTGTGGAAGAGTTAAATATTTATTTTGTATTTCCACTGTCTAAAGGCTTCCCAAGCGATAATACCCACACAAACTGATACATTAAGGGAGTGTTTTGTACCGAATTGTGGTATTTCTATGCACCCATCCAAGTAGGGTAGTATATCATCACTAATCCCTCTTACTTCGTTTCCAAAGATAAAAGCATATTTTTGACCAAAAGTAATTTGAAAGTCACTCAATAATATGCTTTTATCCGTCTGTTCTATCCCAATAATATAATAACCTTCTGATTTTAGTGTTTGAACTGCTTGAATAGATTGATTAAAATAAGACCATTCAACAGCTTCATCTGCACCGATTGCTGTCTTTAATATTTCTTTGTGCGGTGGTGTGGCAGTGATACCACATAAATAAATACCTTTTAAGGCAAAAGCATCAGATGTTCTAAAAGCCGAGCCAACGTTTAGTGCAGAACGCACATTATCTAATACGACTACAAAAGGTGCTTTTTCTTGCGTTTTAAAATCTTCTACCGAAATTCGATTTAATTCTTTTAAGCTAAGTTTTTTCATTTTCTTTCGTATAATATAACCTCAATTCTATTTTTTTTTAATTTTTTTTTAATTCTCCATTCGTATTCTAACGTATCAATTTCGCTATCTGTAAAATCATTCATAATGGTAGCATAAAAAATATACTTATCTTTCTTCAAGTTAGCATTTGTCATTCCTTTTTCTACTTTACTTAAATCTTTATATTTCAGTGCACCTATCTCGGGAAATCTAGTGCCTATTTCTTCTATAAGTATGTCTTCTTCTTGAATGTAACTCATTATTTGTTCTCGTAGTTCGTAGTAAGGTAGATGTGCCAGTGTACTGTCCCAGCCTTGCGCTATTTTTTTAGGATAAATCCATAAATTACCTGTTAATAGACCGATAAAAGCTAAAGAGTAAAGCCATTTTATTTGATTTTTACGAGTATGTCTAAAAATTAAGTAGCAGCACAATAATAAATGAAGGAAGTAAATAGGTAATAAATAACGATGTCCTAAAAGTCCTTTATAAATTAATAAAGTAGGGCATAATATGAATATTGCCAGTAAATTAATGACGATTAGTTGTTTTAGTAGATTAGATTCTCGTAAACTGTTTTTCTTTCTAATGAAATATGTTGAATAATAAAATATAATAAAGATAACAAAAATTCGTCCAAAATCTAAAAAACGCCAGCAAAGTATTAATATATTTTTTAGAAAACCTATTGCATTTACTTTTTCAAAACTAGCTGCCCAAGGTGAAGATTCATGGTAGCCTATCCAACCAGTTTGGCTGTAATGGTAACTTAGAAAAACAAGAGCGATTAATCCAGAAGGGATAAAAACAAAACTTGATTTTATGAAAGTAGTAATGTCTATTCTTGTATTTTTATTTGAAGCAAAATTTTTAATAAAAAATAATAAAGCGATAATCATCATTCCTCTAAGGCTGATTAATACTAAACCTACCGTAGCAACTAAAAGCAATATATTAGAAGATGTTTTCAAAATAGCATATAATCCTAATGTAAAAAAAGAAAATAAAACTACATCGGGACTAACTAACAAACTTTGGGCTGCAAAAGTAGGGTCAACAAATAAAAGTAGTAATAAATAAATTCCTTTTTGATGCCCTAAAAAATGCTCACCAAGTTGATAAACCGACCATATAGTGAGAAAAGTAAAGGGTAATAGTGCAAAATGACTGACACACAACGATTTTCCAAAAATCATCCATACAGTGGCTAAGTACATACCAAAAGTAGATGGATGCCCACTATCTATCTCACTAGGTAGAAGAAAATAGTTAAAGTTATTTTCAAAATACCAATGTGCGTGTTTTGAACCTAACTGAATGGTATCCCAAAAAAAAATATGATTACTTACCCACCAAGTAACAAGAATAGCGATACTGTAAAATGGTAAAAGCTGCCAATACTGTTTTTTAAATAGCTTGAATAACGTCATATTGGGTTAAAATATGATACATGCCTGCTCTATCTTTTGCTATCACTGCAGGTATTTTTCTATCAAAATATTTCCCCAATAATCTAAATGATAGGCTATTGTCCACTATTGGAAAAGATTCACTCATTATAGATTCTACTGGTTTCT
Organism: uncultured Saprospiraceae bacterium; assembly: GCA_937944245.1. GTDB lineage: Bacteria > Bacteroidota > Bacteroidia > Chitinophagales > Saprospiraceae > JAAUTG01. The sequence goes on from CALDYY010000129.1 coordinate 9,028, forward strand.
CTGTGTTTGCATAAGGATTTTCGAGCATATAAGATAAGATTTTACTTTCTGTAACTGCTCCTACAATATTGCCGTTATCCATAATAGGGAGTTGAGAAATATCGTGTTCTCTCATTATTTCAAAAGTACGACGCACTGTTTCTAATTTCTGTACTGCAATGAAAGTTTTATTTTTTTTCATAGCAATAATATCTTTTACTTTTAATTCGTCGTCTAAGAAACCGCGTTCACGCATCCAGTCATCATTATAAATTTTTCCTACATATCGGCTTCCGTGGTCGTGAAAAATAACGACGACAACATCGTTAGCTGTAAAGTTATCTTTTAGTTGCATTAGCCCTTGCATAGCAGAACCGCATGAATAACCAACTAGTAAGCCCTCTTCTTTAGCCAGTCGTCTAGTCATTATTGCCCCATCTTTATCAGTTACTTTCTCAAAATGATCTATCAAACTAAAGTCCACATTTTTGGGTAAAATATCTTCACCAATCCCTTCTGTAATATAAGGATAAATTTCTTTTTGGTCAAAAATCCCTGTTTCGTGATATTTTTTGAAAACAGAACCGTAAGTATCAATACCCCAAATTTTTATATTAGGATTTTTTTCTTTCAGGTATTTTGCTACTCCAGAAATCGTACCTCCTGTACCGACACCTACTACCAGATGTGTAACTTTACCCTCTGTCTGCTCCCAAATTTCAGGACCTGTACTTTCATAGTGGGCTTGCGTGTTGGATAGATTGTCATATTGATTGCACCAAAAAGAATTTGGAATTTCTTTACTTAGGCGTTCTGCCACAGCATAATAAGAGCGTGCGTCTTCGGGAGCTACATTGGTAGGACAAACAATAACTTCTGCACCTACTGCTTTTAATAAATCAATTTTTTCTTTGGATTGCTTGTCTGTTGTAGTAAAAATACACTTATACCCCTTTACCGCTCCAGCAATAGCTAACCCCATACCTGTATTTCCCGAAGTACACTCAATGATAGTGCCACCTGGTTTGATATCGCCTCTGGCTTCGGCATCTTCCAACATTTTGAGTGCCATACGGTCTTTTATTGAGTTACCGGGATTAAAAAATTCCACCTTGCCTAACACTAAAGCGGGTATCTCTGCCGGTATTTTATTGAGTCTTACCATCGGTGTATTGCCAATAGCTTCTAGGATATTCTGAAAATACATAGATTGAAAAATTTATTGATATGATTCAGTTAACGGCACAAAGTTAGTATAGTTATTTCAAATACTTGACCTCTGCAAAAAAACGCTTGTCAATAATCATTAATAATTGCGATACCGTTTCTGAGACAACGATAATAACATTGGCATTATCTTCTTCCAAAGATGCTGGGATTCTGCCAATTACTTTAGCATAAATATGTTTTTTTTCGGAAGGATTTTCAATGCGAATAATTGAGTTAATGGGTGCATGATCGTGAAGTGCTACCAGACTTGTGGTTTTCATACTTCCTTGCGTAGTTACTTTTGCTAATCCTTTATGTTCCCACTCGGTCTTGACCATACAGTTGGATAAATAAGTATTTTTATTTTCATAATACTCTTTTAAAATAGGATTATTTGAGATCTCTGGCTCGTCTCGTCTTGTTTCTAAAGGTACACCTTTTATGTTCATCCAACCTATGAATAGTAGTTTGCCTTCCTCTATATTATCTGTAGTCAAGTTGTTGCGCCGCTTCATCTGTTCCACTGACATTCTAAAATAAGTATTACTAATAGTGTAAAGTGTTTGTCCTTTTCCCACAATAAAATAAACAGGAATATGTAAAGAGGGATTTAAGTTATCTTCGTATCTGTAAATTGCCCTATGTGGAATAGGAACTCTGATTGCCTCTTTTACTCTGGGCATTCTATCTTTAAGGGAGGGATTGTAGAAGTAAAGCTCTTGCATAGAAATATTGTAGAATTGTGCTAGAGAATACAAAGTTTGTTTGGGTTCAAGAATATGTTTAAATATTTTTTTACCATTTTCGCCTAATTCCAAAAAAATAGTGTCTTTTGTAGTTAAATAATTAGTGCTATCCCCCGTAAAGGCACTAACTTGTAGAGAGAGACAAAGTAAAATAAAACAGTGAAATAATTTTATCATCATAGTTTTCTCATTATAAATCTAAACATCACTATAACGCTTTATAATGAGTATTTAGTTCCGATTTGATTATGAAAATTTTAGGTATTATTCCAGCAAGATACGATTCTTCTCGATTTCCGGGAAAACCTTTGGTACAAATTGGTAATCGGTCAATGATACAGCGTGTATATGACCAAGCAAGAAAGGCTAGTCTATTGAATGATGTTATTGTTGCCACAGATGACAAACAAATAGTGGAACATTTACAACTATCTGGTTGCCAAGTAGAATGGACAGACTCTTTACATCAAAGTGGTACCGATAGAATAGCTGAAGTAGCGGCTCGCCATCCTGAGTATGATATTGTTGTTAACATACAAGGTGATGAGCCTTTTATTAAACCTACGCAAATTGATGCGGTAATATTGCCTTTTTTGAAGTATTCAGAAATAGAGATTACCACTTTAATGAAAAAAATAACAGATGAAAACGCACTCTTAAATCCGAATATTGTAAAAGTTGTTTTTGATAGTCATCATAAAGCATTATATTTTAGTCGTCAACCTTTACCTTTTTTGCGAGGTATTCCCGTTGAAAAATGGCTAAAGCATTATACTTATTTTCAACATATTGGATTGTATGGATTTAGAAATACTACTTTACAAGCCATTACTCAACTTCCTCAAAGTGGGCTAGAAAAGGCAGAATCTTTAGAACAGCTTCGTTGGTTAGAACATCAATATACGATTCAATTATCTATTACTGAAGAAGCTAATTTTGGTATTGATACTCCAGAGGATTTAGAAAAAGCAAAAAGATTATTTAATTTATAGATTTTAGAATGTATAAATTAATGGAATAAATAGGGTAGCTACTATCCAAAAAAGTAAATTAAGGAGTGTTCCTACTTTTATAAAATCCATAAATTTATATTGACCTGCACTATATACCATTGCATTGGTTTGATACCCTACTGGGGTCATGAAACTAGCGGAAGCTGCAAAGGTAACTGCCATAATAAATGGGGTAGGGCTAAGTTCTAAATTGTTTGCAGTCGCAATGGCAATGGGCGCTAGCAAAGCAGCGGCAGCATTATTAGACATAATTTCGGTAAGTAAGGAAGTAAATAAATAAAGACCAGATAGGATAGCGATTGGTCCCCACCTTTCTAAGGTATTTACTAATTGATAAGCAATAAGCTGGTCTAGTCCTGTATTGCTCATGGCAGTTCCCAAACTCAAAGCCCCCGCCAGCAAGAAGACAATACGCCAATTAATAGCTTCATAAACTTCTTTCATTGAAAGCATTTTAAGCAGCACTAATAAAATAACACTTGCAATAGTCCCTACCATAATATCTAGTACATTTAAAGCAGCTAGTGTTACTACGGTTAATATCATCATCATCACAATAGCAAATTTTCTTCTGCTAAAATCCGTAATATGGTCTTCTGAAAGTATAATGAAAGGGGCATCTTGTGCCTTTTCTATTTTTTTTAATTCTACTATAAAGTGGTTTTTTACTTCCGCAAGGATAATATCGCCAGCTTTTAGTACAGAATTATATAAGTGCTCATGTTGAATTGTTTCGTGATGTTTGATGGCAAGTGGCGTAGCTCTATATCTACGCCTAAAATCTAAATCTTTTAATGTTTTTCCTTCCATGTCAGAATTAGCTGTGATAATTATTTCTATTAAAGTGGAGTTTTTACTTTTTAAATTATTATCTCCAATTTTCATACTAGAATTGACTAAAATCTTAGCACGATCTTTCAATGATTTCAACTTTTCTACATTGCAGCGTACCTTTAAAATATCATTAGCTTTTAGCACAAAATCTCCAGAAGGTAGATTGAAACTACTACCATTTCTACGTACTTCAATCACATCCATTTCTAGCTCTTTAACCAATTCTGATTCCATAATTTGCTTTCCTACGGAGTCTGAATGTTCTAATAATTCTATTTCGGTCAGATAGGCACGCATTTCAAATTTTTCTTGGAGGTCTTTTTCTTCTTTTCGGTTAGGTAACCATCTAATACCAATAAATACCATGTAAGCAATACCAACAGCAAGGAATATTAATCCCATTGGAGCTAGATCGAACATATTAATAGCAGGTGCGCCTAGCTTCTCAGCAATACCACTAACCAAAATATTAGTAGATGTGCCGATAAGCGTACAAACACCTCCAAAAATAGAAGCAAAAGATAGTGGAATGAGCATTTTTGAAGGACTTTGCCCAGAGGAATGCGCAATTTGTATGACAACGGGGATGAATACAGCAACTACTGGCGTATTATTTACGAAAGCAGAAATAGTGGCTATAAGCAACATCATCAAAATAATACCACTATTAAAATTGTACTTAAAAACATTAGACAAGCGTTGTGCTAAGTATTGCAAAGCACCTGTTTTGAGCAGTGCTGCACTCAATACAAACATGAAAGCTACTGTGATAGTCGCCTTATTACTAAAACCATCCACTCCCTGTTGCGGAGTAATAACACCCGTTAGCATCAACAAAATCATGGCTAATAGTGCCACCAAATCAACAGATAATATTTCTGTCGCAAATAGAACAACAGCTAAAGCAATAATAATCAGCGTGATAATAGCAGCTATGGTCATGGTAAATTTAATGACTTTTTTAATAAAAGTCATTAACCGCCAAAATTACAACAATAGATAAAGAAAAAAAGAAAAATTATACTTATTTGGTAGGAAAAGGTTAAGCTATACTTTGTTAATGTTAGAACCGCTTTTTCCCATTTTTTGGCTGCTGCTGCTTTTGTTGACTACGATCCTTGATAATTTCTTTTTTCTGAAATTTCTTTTTGCTATCAATGAGTTGTTCTATCAAGTCTTCTCTGCCGATGGCAATGAGCTTGTCCTTGATTTGCTGATGGTTTTCTCGCTTGTGCCAAAAAAAGAAAAGGTGTTGTTGCTTTTTTTCTCTAGGCGATTTGGCAGTATAAACAGGCTTTAGCGTGTAAGGATGAACTCCAGAATAATAAATGACTGTAGCAACGGTCATTGGTGTAGGCGTAAAGTCTTGTACCTGCTCTAGTAGGAAGCCCATGTCTTTAGTTTCTACGGCTAAACTTGCCATATCTTGTGCTTGTGAGCCTGGATGACTAGAAATAAAATACGGAATAAGCGGCTGATTTAAGCCATGCTTTTTGTTATAGTAATCATATTTTTCCTTGAAATCGTGGAAATGCTTGAAAGATGGTTTGCGCATTATTTTTAATGTCTCATCAGAAGTATGTTCTGGAGCTACTTTCAACCTACCGCAAACATGGTGTTCCACCAATTCGTCCATATATTCATTCAAACTTCCATCGTTCTTTTTGTTGTAATCATCTACTAGCAAATCATATCGAATACCACTACTAACATAAGCTTTTTTTACGCCTTCGTGGTTGCGTACTTTTCGGTAAATATCTAATAGTGGCTTATGGCTAGTATCCAAATTGGTGCAAATGACTGGATGAATACAAGAGGGTGCAACGCAGCGATCACAAATAGATTGGTCTTTGCCTTTCATGCCGTACATATTGGCAGAAGGTCCGCCTAAGTCGCTGATATAGCCTTTAAAGTCAGGCATTTTGGTAATCACATCTACTTCTTTCATAATAGATGCTTCGGAACGGCTAGCAATAAATTTGCCTTGATGTGCCGAAATCGTGCAAAAACTACAACCTCCAAAACAACCTCTGTGCATATTGACGGAGAAGCGAATCATTTCGTAAGCGGGTATCGTACCTCGCTTTTTATATTTTGGGTGCGGCTGGCGCGTGTAAGGCAAATCGAAAGAGGTATCTATCTCATTTTCAGTCATTGGCGGATAAGGCGGATTGATGATGAGTACTTGCTCACCCACTTTTTGTAATATTCTATCTGCTTTTACCTTATTCGATTCTTGTTCTACATGCTTGAAATTAGCAGCATAAGCAATTCTATCTTTCAGGCACTTTTCATGTGAATTGAGCCAAAGGTCTTTCCAATTCTTGTTTTTGGGTAAATCTGTTGATGCAGGTTGCAACAAACCAGTTTGAGGAACGGTATTGATTTTGTTAAAAGGAACACCTCGTTTTAAAAGTCTGACAATTTCATGAAGGGGTTGCTCTCCCATACCATACCCCAACATATCTGCGCCACTCATGGTCAAAATATTTGGAAATAGTTGGTCTGACCAATAATCATAATGCGTTACTCTACGCAAAGAGGCTTCTATGCCACCAATCAAAACAGGCACATCGGGAAATAATTGTTTAAGGGCTTTAGTGTAAACCGTTACTGCATAATCGGGGCGAAAACCGGCAGCACCCGCAGGTGTATAGGCATCTGTAGAGCGTTTGCGACGAGCAGCGGTGTAGTGATTTACCATAGAATCCATGCAGCCTGAAGTGACTCCGAAGAAGTATTTTGGTTTACCCAATTTCTTGAAATCGCGCAAATCATCTTGCCAGTTGGGTTGTGGTACAATAGCTACTCGAAGTCCAGCATTTTCTAATATTCGACCGATAACAGCACTACCAAAAGCGGGATGGTCAACATAGGCATCTCCAGAGATGAGAATAACATCCAACTCTTCCCATCCACGCATCTCGACTTCTTTTTTTGTAGTAGGCAACCAATCCGTTACAGGTCTATCTATCATCATTATTTTTCTGATTTATACACAAAGGTACATCAGAAAACATTGTAAATCGTTGAAAAGTAAGTAGCTGTGTAAAGAATTTGTCAGAAAATTCCTCACACAGCCAACTGTTTAGCGCATTAATTCAGTGCTACCTGTAAATAATTTGCGCACACCATCGGTGTATTCTACATCTGCAAACCAAACGTAAGTCCCCATTGGTGCATCTTTACCTTTAAACAATCCATTCCAACCTTGCAGTTCTTCATTGACAGGGAAATCCTGATTAGTAAAAATTAGCCCTCCCCAACGGTCAAATATTTTGAAAGATTTTACCTTAGTACCTGTTTCGCTATAAACCGTTAATCGTTCATTTTGCCCATCGTTATTGGGGCTAAATGCATTGGGAACATAAAACTTGAATGTTCTGTTTACTCTAACTTGCAGTCTATCGCTACTTTTGCAGCCTCGTTCATCTACTACTTCAACTTCATAGTAAGTGCTGCTTTTAGGACTAACAAAAGGAGATGGACAATCTACACAGCTCAAACTAGAATCTTGAACAATGGTGTTCCAGCGATAATTTACTGCACCTTGATTATTGATGAGCGTGGTAAAAAGTTGTTCTGTTTCTCCATATTCCAACTCTAGGAAATCATCTTTTTTGGAAATAAATACTTCAAGGGTATTAGGGGAAATCAAATTCACCTGCTCTTGAAATTCACAATCATTTTGGTCTTTGACGACTATTGTATATGAACCAGCCGCTAATTGAGTAAAACTAGGTGCATCCCTAAATACGATTCCGTCCATGCTGTACTTGTATTGAGGTACTCCTCCGTTGGCCGTTGGCAAAATAACACCATTTTTATCGCCTGCGCATCTTGGGTTTTCTGCGTTTATGGATAAAGTTAATGTTGGTGGGCTGTTCACTTCAAAGTTTAAGGTATCTGCACAACTTTCGGCATCATTGATAATGAATTGATAAGTGCCAACACCTAGATTTTCAATACGATAATTGGTTTGATTGATAGGCGTAGGTGCATTTTGCTGAAAAACAAAATGGAATGGTGCATCTCCATTTATCCAATTTAGCGTAGCGCTTCCTGTGTTGTCGTCTGCACATTTCAATGCTAAAGCAGCATTAGTGAGGGCTAATTCCAATTCACAACCCACATAAATACAGACCGTATCGTTGGTAGGAAGATTACAAATGATAGGTAAGCCCTCAATAATTGGGCGAACGGAAATGGATACAGGTTCACTTTTGCCAAGTCTTCCCAAATTATAGGATTGTGCTTGATTAGGTTGAAACCAGTCCCTACCATTGATACTAATTTCGTGTGTATCAAAGAAGGCATCATTCCACTGAATCGCTAATTCTTTATTCGTATTGATTTCACAGTTTATAGAAGGTTTTGTCACGTTAGAAATATTAGTAACGCTAATCGTATCGCTATCCGAGCAGCCATATTGGTCGTTCACTTGCAACGTGAACGTACTATTGACCTGATTGTCGGGAATAATACTTGGGTTAGGACAGTTCACGCAAGAAAGTTGATTGCTAGGCGACCAACTGTAACTGATTTCATTTTGTGAGCGAAAGCTAATAGACCAATGCAATACACTACTCAATTCTGCACCTGCTCTATCTGTAACGAGCAAACGCCATTCGCCATTGGTATCGCTGTCAAGCAAATTGTTCCAGTTGCCTCTGGCTTGAAATTCGCCCGAGTAAGGACTTGTGCTATTCTGAATATTAGTGGTGGCTGCTGGAGTAAAACAGGTTTGTCGAAATTGCGCACCAATCCCACCCACGTTATTCACTAAATCCATACGCCGTCCGTTAGGTGCTTCCAGTTGAATCGCAATATCTGAAAGGGGATTGTTGCCCCCACTTTCTATGTCAATACAAACGGAAAGTACGTTAGAAAGGTCATCTATAATGGTTGGTGTGATACTATTAACCATGATGCTACTCGAAAAAGGCGCACCTACCGGATGATTAGTAGCACTTAAATTGGTGAAATTTGGGAAAGCATCAAATTGGATGTTTTGTGTTAAATCTTGTGCATTAGCTGAAATATTTGGAAGGTCTTCATTACAATATACTAAATCTTGCAAGCCATTAAGTATTGGGACACACTGATAACAATCAGGATGAGATGGTGGCAACGATTGAACTGTTATGAGCGTATCATAGGCACAGCCAAAGTCATTGTAAGCAATAAATTGATAGGTATTCGCTCCCACAGTATTAAGTACGGGATTGATGTTTTGGTTGTTATTTGATGCGTTCGCCAATTGGTCTATCCACTGAAAATGAGTAATTTGTGGTTTGAATGATTCTAATGTAGGGTATAAATCAGGATTGAA
>CALDYY010000130.1 GCA_937944245.1 uncultured Saprospiraceae bacterium
AATGTTCCTGTTTTGTCAAAGACAAAATTCTGGATGCCCGCAAATGTTTCTAATGTTTGCCCACCTTTTACTAGAATACCATTTTTCGCCATTCTTCCTACACCTACCATCACAGCAGTGGGTGTAGCTAATCCCATAGCACATGGACAAGAAATGACTAAGACCGCTATGCTATTCATTAACGCATTTTGAAAAGGAATCGCAAAAAAGAAATAAGAAATTAATAATGTAGCCAATGAAATTAATAGTACAACAGGCACAAAAATAGCACTTATTCTGTCTGCTAATCTTTGTATATCAGGCTTTTCTTGTTGCGCTGACTTTACCAAATCTATAATACGATGCAATACTGTTTGATTGCCAATAGCAGTTACCTGCATTTGAATAGCACCTGATTTTATAATGGAAGCACCAATAATAGTATCACCTATTTTTTTTTCAACGGGCATACTTTCTCCAGTTAAAATAGATTCATCAATAATTGCAAACCCACTCTTTACTACGCCATCAACAGGAATAGCATCGCCTTCATTTACTTGAAGTATGTCATTAATTTTAATTTCTTTTTGAGATAAATTTACAATAGCTCCAGAAGGCATTATTTTTTTCGCCTGCGCTGGTTGTAGCTGTGCTAATTCGTCAATGGCGGTGGTCGTTTGAGCAACGGCGCGGTGTTCCATCCAGTTGCCCAACAAAACTAAAGTAATAATGGTGGCAGCCGTTTCGTAAAAAATATAATCGTGATTACCCTGTATTGTGCCTATGATGCTGTAAATGAATGCGGCTGTACTACCGACCCAAATCAGAACATCCATGTTTGGAACACCTCCTTTCAGAGAACCCCAAGCACTACGTCCAAAATGTAGGAAGCCAATAATATAAACAGGCAAACAAAATAATAATTGAATCCAATGTTTGTGGAATAAAGGGATGAAATTAATCCCTACCATTTCAAACAAATGATGTAATAGTAAAGGTAGTGTAAAAATACTGCTAATCCATAGTTTGCGTTGCAAAGTCCACCATTTTTTAGGCTGATTTTCTTCTACTACTTCAAAGCCAAGCTTATGAATACCCGCCTTAATGTCTGTAATATCGAAGGCGGTGTCATCTGTTTTATATCGTACTTCTTTAGTTTGAAAATTAACATAAACATCCTCAAATCCTTTCTTCTCTAGAAAACGACTTAAACTTGTAGCACAGTTATTACAAGTCATGCCATCTACTTTAAACTCAATTATATTTTTTTCTGTTGCCATGTTCAATTCTAGTTTAGAACTTATCCATAACAACTGGCATCATTTAAAGTATGCACCGCACATAATTTTTTCTTGTAAATACTTCAGAAATAATTAACTTTGATTAGAGTTATTATAAAACAGTTCAAGTGAGTAATCGCTTATCAAGGAATTTATTAGATTAATGAAACTATTTGATGTTTATCCGCTCTTTAACATAGAGCCAGTAAAGGGGGAAGGTTGCTACGTTTACGATAAAGCAGGCAACAAATATTTGGATTTGTATGGTGGTCATGCCGTTATTTCGATTGGGCATAGTCATCCGCATTATGTGGAAACGATTGCTAATCAATTAAAGCACTTAGCATTCTATTCCAATTCCATACAAAATCCTTTACAACAAAAGTTAGCCACACTTTTAGGAAAGCTATCTGGTTGTGATGAGTATGACTTATTCCTTTGCAATTCAGGTGCAGAAGCTATTGAAAATGCCTTAAAAATGGCTTCTTTTTATAATGGTCGCACTAAAATTATTGCTTTTGATAAGGCTTTTCATGGTAGGACATCGGCGGCTGTGAATATTACTGATTATGAAAAAGCAAAAGCACCAATTAATAAGTCGTTTCAGGTAGAATTTCATCCTCTGAATGAGTTGGAAAGCGTAGAAAAAAGCCTTGCTAAAAATGATGTTTGTGCCGTAGTTATTGAGGGAATTCAAGGAATTGGAGGCATTCACATGCCTAGACCTGCTTTTTTAGAAGCATTACAAGATTTATGCCAAAAATATAATACCCTCCTTATTTTAGATGAAATACAATCTGGCTATGGACGAAGTGGTTTGTTTTTTGCCTTCCAGTATGCCAATATTGAGCCTGATTTGATTACTATGGCAAAAGGTATGGGCAACGGATTTCCAATTGGAGGGGTGCTGATACATCCGAAATTTAAAGCGCAGCATGGCATGCTCGGAACGACATTTGGCGGTAGCCATCTTGCCTGCGCAGCAGGTATTGCTGTATTAGAAGTAATGGAAGCAGAAAATCTTGTGGCTCATGCAGGTCGTCTTGGGTGTTATTGGATGCAGCAACTCTATGAATTAGAAGGTCTTACGCAAGTGCGAGGAAGCGGTTTAATGATTGGTGTGGAGTTTCCTTATTCTGTTGGCGATTTAAGAAAAGAGTTGTTGTTTAATGAATTTATTTTCACAGGTTCTTCTTCTGACCCAAATGTGATGCGCCTTTTGCCTCCACTTAACCTACAAACGGGGCAAGTAGATTATTTTGTAGCGCGACTTAAAAAAGTATTGCAAGTTAAGACAAATCAAGTATTAAGCAGTGTGGCTGTTTAATTTATTGAAACACAACCTTTTGATAGGAAAATATCAAAAGGTTGTTTAGGCTTATGTTTCATCTGCATCAGCTAAAAAAGGTAGTTTCTTGCGAATGAATCGTAGGTATTCATAGGATAAAGTCCTCGTTTCAATCATTTCAACATCAGATGCTTGCGCATATACTTCACCAGAAGGACTTATCATGCAAGAATCACCTGTGTAGTAATGACCATTTCCATCAATTCCACAACGATTAACTCCTACTATAAAACATTGATTTTCAATAGCTCTTGCTTGTAAAAGGACTTTCCAGTGAAAACTTCTTTGCACGGGCCAATTTGCGGTGTAGATTAGTAAATCATATTGACTGCGATTTCTTGCCCACACAGGGAAGCGCAAATCATAACAAATAAGCGGACAAATGCGCCATTCATTTAGCTCAACAATCAGCCTTTCGCTGCCAGCAGTGTAGGTGAGATGTTCATTTGCCATTGTGAATAAATGCCGTTTATCATAATAGGTAAAGCTGCTATCAGGGCGCATCCAGATTAGGCGATTGAAATATTTTCCCTTTTCTTGGATAATTAAACTTCCCGTTATTACAGCGTTTAGCTCTTTAGCTTGCTCCGCCATCCACGTAATAGATTTACCATTCATAGGTTCAGCTAATGCTGCGGCATTCATAGAAAAACCTGTCGTGAACATCTCTGGCAGCACAATTAAGTCAGTAATTGTACCTATGAGGTCAATTTTTTCCTCAAACATTTTTAAGTTGGCATCTACATCTTGCCAATGCAATTTGGATTGAATGAATGTGACGGTTAAATCTTGCATAATTTTTCACTTGCTTGTTGAAGGATTTGTTCTGTTTTGCCAAAGCAAAATCGTATTAGTTTGGTATTCATATGATTGCGTTTTTCGTTTTCGTCATTACTATAAAATACGGAAACAGGAATAACGGCTACTTTATGCTCTTTAGTCATTCTGATAGCAAAGTCAATATCTGATTCATCGCTAATGTTGCTATAATCAGCTAACTGGAAATAAGAACCATAGGTTGGAATGGGCGTAAATCTTGTGTTTGTTAAGATTTGTCCAAATAAATCTTTTTTCACCTGAAAAAAATGTGGTAACTGTTCATAGTAACTTCGGTCAGCCAAAAACTCGGCAATGGCTTCTTGAATGAAATGATTAACGCAGAAAATGCTAAACTGGTGGTTTTTACGCAATTCTTTCATTAAGTATTCAGGAGCTGCTACATAGCCCATCTTCCAACCCGTACAATGAAAGGTTTTTCCAAAAGAAAAAACAACAAACGAACGATGCCATAATTCTGGAAAGCGCAAAAGACTTTGATGTTCTTTTCCATCAAACATAATGTGTTCATATACTTCATCGCTGATAATCAGTATGTTAGTATTATTCACTATTTTGCTTAATGCTTGCCAATCTTGTGCTTCTAGGATAGCTCCTGTTGGATTATGTGGTGTATTTAAAACAATCATTCGTGTTTTTGGCGTAATGAGTTGTTCAAATGCTTGCCAGTCAATTTTAAAATGAGGTGCTTCCATGCGATAGGGTACGACTTTGCCACCATTTACCTCAATCAATGGTTGATACACGTCAAAAGCGGGTTCAACAATAATTACTTCATCGCCAATATGAACGAAGGCAGTAACAGCAGCGGCAATAGCTTGTGAAGCGCCTGCGGTAATGGTAATTTCTGTTTCTGGATTAATTTTTGCACCATAAAGGAACTCATTTTTTTCAGCTAGACGCTCTCGGAGCTTCATCACGCCAGCCATTGGCGCATATTGATTGTGCCCTTTTTGCATATATTTTGCTGCCAATTCCATAAGTAGAGATGGAGGGTTAAAATCTGGAAACCCCTGAGAAAGATTAATTGCATTGTATTCTTGTGCCATTTTACTCATTGTGGTAAAAATGGTAGTGCCTACATCAGGAAGTTTAGAAGTAAAATTTGATGCTATGTTCATATTGTATTTTTGTAAACACTAAATTAGGACAATTATTTTTTCCTCTCTTTTTTTGTGGTAAAATATTGTGTATCGAATCGTAGTTAAATAAATAAGAATACAACAGAATGAATCGTACAGGCATAAAACTACTCCTTTTCTTATTTATTATATCTTGGATGCAGCAACAATGCACGCAAAGAATCGCTCTTACGGCAACAAAAGCAACTTCTGAAAAAATAAACGACAATTCAAGCAGCCGTATAAATAAGCTGCGCAATAATATTGTGGCAGATGCTGAAAAACTGATTAATAGTAGCTATAAATACGGTGGAACAACTCCTAAAGGTTTCGATTGTTCGGGTTTTGTAAGCTATGTTATGGCTAAACATAATATTTTATTGAATCGTTCTTCTCATACTCAAGTGAAGCAAGGCAAGCAAATTACTCTTGAAGAGGCACAACCCGGTGATTTGATTTTCTTTGCTCAATCAGGGCGAATTTTTCATGTTGCTTTAGTGATTTCCAATCAAAACGGTTTGACAAAGATTATTCATAGTACGACTTCTAAGGGTGTGATTTATACATACCTTCAAGGCTCAAGTTATTGGTTTCCAAAGGTTCATTCTGTAAGAGACGTAACGACGTTAGCCCAATAAATACTTTAATATGAAATTCAAAAGTTTATGAATTCTATCTTGCAAATTCTTTATAAAACCCTATTTTCACGTTTTAACAAACAAAGGACGTTGAAAATGACAAATATTATACTATTTGGACCTCCTGGTTCAGGCAAAGGAACGCAAGCTAATCTTCTTGTTGAACGCCTTGGTTTATTGCATATTTCTACTGGCGATTTATTTCGCTACGAAATGGGCAACAACACACCATTAGGGCTAGAAGCGAAAAGTTATATCGAAAAGGGCGAATTAGTACCTGATTCAGTAACGATGGGAATGCTGAAAAATAAGCTAGATGCTAACCCAAATGTGAAGGGGATTATTTTTGATGGCGTACCAAGAACGGTAGCACAAGCAGCAATTTTGGATGGGCAATTGGCAGCGCGAAATGCTGAAATAAGTGCTTTAATTGCTTTAGATGTGGAAGAAGAAGAAATTGTGAATCGCCTGCTAGAGCGCGGAAAGACTTCCGGCAGAAGCGACGATCAAAATGAGGCAACCATTCGAAATAGAATAAAAGTTTATCATAACGAAACAGCACCTGTATTTAACTTTTATGCAGAAAAAGGTAAAAGCTTCAAAGTACAGGGCATGGGCAGCATTGAAGAAATCGCACAGCGATTGGCAGATACTATAAACAGCCTTTAAGCAATTTGGGTTATTTGTTGAATTGCTTATTTCTTTATTAAAGCGTTTATTAACAGAAGAATAAGCAATTCAGCATTAAATAAAGGCTATTTATAAATTTTTACCTCCCTTTCTGTCGGCGTAGCAAAACCTCGGTACATTCCTTCTGAATTGAATGGCATAGCAATGTTGCCGTATTTGTCAACTGCAATCACACCACCTTCGCCGCCAGCCTTTACTAATTTTTTGTTAACTACTTCATTTGCAGCATCTTCTAGGGAAAGTCCTTTGTACTCCATAAGTGCTGAAATATCATAGGCAACAGTGTAGCGAATAAAATATTCGCCGTGTCCAGTAGCTGAAACGGCGCAAGTCTTATTGTTGGCATAGTTTCCAGAACCAATAATTGGGGAGTCGCCTAAGCGATTGTATTTTTTGTTGGTCATGCCACCTGTGGAAGTGCCAGCAGCTAAGTTACCCTGTTGGTCTAAAGCCACGCAACCCACCGTACCGAATTTATAATCTACTAATTCTAGCATTCCTGTACTTTTATCTTGATTTGCCTTTACGCGTTGCAAAGAATTCCAGCGACTTTCTGTGTAGAAATAGCTATTACTTACTGTGTCTAAACCTTGCTCTATGGCAAATTGATTAGCGCCTTTGCCAATAAGCATAACATGTTCTGACTTTTCCATAACTGCTCTCGCTGCCAGAATAGGATTTTTAACAATTGTCACTCCTCCAACTGCTCCGGCATTCAAGTCTTTACCTTCCATGATGGAAGCATCTAGTTCGTGGACGCCTTCATTGGTGAATACTGCGCCTTTTCCCGCATTGAAAAGCGGTGAATTTTCAAGGTGCATAATCGCCTCTACAACAGCATCAGTGCTTGTACCTCCATCTTTTAGAATTTGTTCCCCGATACTCAGTGCTTCGTTAAGGGCTTTTAAGTAAGCTGCCTCTTGCTCGGCAGTCATATTCTTTTTTAAAATTGTTCCTGCACCACCGTGTATAGCGATGGCATAAGTTGCTTTTTTCATGGATTCTGTTGTTTTTGTGTTATTTTCTAATTTGGGATTACATCCAATTGTAGAAAATGCAATAAACAGTGTTAGTATAAAAATTAATCTGAGCGTCATAATAATTCATGTTATTGTCAAGAAATGATTAAATATAGTAGAAATCTCTTTTTCATAGCAGTTTGTCTGTTAAAATGATGCTTTTATCCATTTATTTACTTATAATTATTTTAGCGTATTAGCTTTACTTTTTTAGCGTATTTTATTTGAAATATAAACAGATGTCTAACTATGAATCAGTTTTTTAAATTTTTCTTTGCCTCTATATTAGGTACTTTAGTAGCGGTTATACTTTTTTTTGTGCTAGGTTTTTTCTTTGTTTTAGGCATTGCTGCAAGCACAAATAAAAAGCCTAATATTAGTAACAATTCTGTTTTGGAAATTGATTTATCCAATTTTGTTCCAGAACATACAAATAATATTGGGTTTCAAGGTTTTGGAGACTTCAATCAGCCTAGCGCACTTGGGATTCACGATATTGTAAAAGCAGTAGAATATGCAAAATCCGATAGTAAAATAAAAGGTATTTATTTGTCGTCCGCTCAAGTAAATACTGGTGGAATGGTAAAGGTAAGGCTGTTGCGTGAAGCACTACTCGATTTTAAAAAAAGTGGAAAATTTGTGATAGCTTATTCTAAGAGCTACACTCAAAATGCTTATTATCTAGCTTCTGTTGCCGACCAAATTTATCTTAATCCCGTTGGGTTTATAGATTTTCGTGGTTTTGGTGGCGTTATTTCGTTCTACAAAAATTTGATAGATAATATAGGTGTAGAGATGGATGTAATCTATGTAGGCGATTACAAGGGTGCATCCGAGCAGTTCCGTTTGACTAAGTTAAGTCCTGAAAATAGATTGCAACTCAAAGAATATATTAATCATATGTATAGCACCTTACTCACGGATTTGAGTCAGGCTAGAAATCTGAGTAGGGATTCTTTGCACTTTATCGCTGATAATTTTTATAGTGGTAATGCAGAAAAAGCATTAGCCGTAGGGCTAGTAGATTCTATTGGCTATGAAGAAGAAGCGATGAATTTTATTCGTCAGAAAATTGATTTAGGAAAAGATAAAAAAATAAAGTTTGTTTCGTTAGATAAATATTTTTCTACTATACCTATGGCTACGAATAAAAAAGTGAAAGACGTAGTAGCTGTTGTTTACGCAGAAGGAGCAATTGTTGATGGTAAAGAAGAAAACGGCATCATAAGCGATCAGCCTTACATTGAGTTAGCAAATAAATTGCGAAAAGATAGTAAGGTAAAAGCTGTTGTGTTGCGTATCAACTCGCCGGGAGGTAGTGCTGTAGCATCTGAAAATATCTGGAATAGCTTGAAACAACTTAGCAATTCTGGTAAACCTATTATTGTTTCTATGGGTGATGTTGTTGCTTCTGGAGGCTACTACTTATCGGC